>JAAERL010000750.1 GCA_024230435.1 Desulfobacteraceae bacterium | reverse complement strand
ATCATAAAAATTACCGCGCATATCTACGCGAGGGATATAATCTCGCTAGCGTGGTTCAACTCCGTGTCGTTGCCGTTACGCGTTGATACGCGTTGAATTATGACATCTGGGAACATATCATGTGAGTATAGCTTTGTGGTTCAGTGGTTAAAGGCTCCACCCACAGCGCGCAAATCACTGGTTCAAACCCATCAAAAGATAGCTCTTGCTGTCAGCTTTCGACTGATGTAGGAGTTGAGGGGTCTGCCTCCACGTGGAGATGAGGGCTTTTTGAGTCCAGCGGCGGTATCTTAGAGCTCAAATGCACCAGGCCCTGGCTAGCATTTTTTTCAATTTCAATTTTAAAGAACATTGCCCCGTGTAGTTTTTTGCGAGGGTTTCGAATCTGGTCTCGGATTCCAAATCGGACCTCAACAGCAAAAGTTATGACATAGTCCCAACGTATAATTCATAGCCAATCCAGCTGTAGGGTGTTGGCTGTGCCCCAGTATGAATGCCACTATTCCGTCAGCTGCACTGAGTTTTTTCCGCAAGGTT
>JAAERL010000749.1 GCA_024230435.1 Desulfobacteraceae bacterium | reverse complement strand
TAAGGCGATTTCTGTTAAAGAATATACCATCTTGTATGTCTTTTTTCCCGTCTTCTGCGTTATGCCAAAGCCCGAATACGTAAAGTATGCAAACTTTGGCACGCCTTGAATACGAAAAAAAATCGAAGCTCAATCTGGTATATTCTTTTCCGCCAATCGCCTAAGTTGTTTTGCGGGGTGGTTTAAAATTCTACGGTCAAACGGCTCCATACCAGGTAGTTGTCCTTGACATTGACGCTGTCATCGCCCTGTTGCCAGTAATCGCCCGCATCCAGATAGGCTAAGATGGCATGGTACTTCAAGTTGGGCAGAATCTGCCATTCAAAGGTCAGGTCGTATTCTGAGCCGTGGTCGTCATCCCAGTCTAAATTAGGATCTTTAGAATCCGGGATCTGGCTTTGCATAGTAGCGTATACGGTTGCACGGGATGCATCGTATTCGGGAACATCATCAGCCTGCGATTTTCCATAAAGCAGGCCAATATTCATTGTATCGTTGATTCTATAATGTGCTTCCAGGTAGTACATTTTGAACCCGTGAAAGGTTGCCAGCCCGCCTCCGGCAAGGTTGCCCAAGCCGCCCAACATCGCATTGGTTCCATGGTTGGCTCCATTGAGAATGGCGAATTTTTCCCAGTCTTCACCCGCTTCGATATAACCGAAGGAAGTAGATTTATTGTCATTGTAATCAGCGTCGCCGCTTGAATAGGCATAGCCTGCCTTGAAGGTAAAACGGTCCAAATCGTAGGACAATTCAGCGTTGCAGGCAAGCCCTTCGGCCTCTTTGGTATCATCACCATCGGAGTTTGCTATCCCACCGGTCAATGTAGTGGCGGAAAGTTGTGCGTCTGTAGGCGTCACACGGTACGGCTCATCGTATTTTATTTTTCCCAAGGCGTAGTTCAGTTCGGCTTTTATGCCGAAATTTCCGAATTTGCCGTCAAAATAAGGCATTATAATATGGGCTGCAGCTTCGCACATAAGATAGGGCCTATCAATGCCGGTATAAATATTTCCGCCTGCATCGGCTACACCCAGCAACCAGGCGGTTTGACGGTTTTGCCAGATATTTTGAAATGTTTTGTAATTGTAGTATCCATACAGAAATCCGGCTTTAAAATTTTCCCCTTTTTGAGTGACGGTCAGATAATATTTATCAATGTCCGCATCGGTTTTGGTGAGATCGTTGCCGTCCAGCTCATTCATTTTTTCATATAAGGCCGCGATAATGGTGTTCTGGATGGGCAGCACATAAGTGATGCGGTCGCGCGGGCCCTCGGTATCGCCAAAGGTCAATCCCCAGACATTGCCTTTTTGCCGCCCCACCATAAACCCGCCTATCCCGGTTTTGATGGTCATGTAGGCCCATTCCAGGTCGATGTTGGATTCATTTTCTACGGTAGTTGAGGTTCTCACATAGGGAATTGCCGATGCGGGAGAAGATACACTGGTATCCAGAAATTCGGAATCCGATGTCGCCTTGGATTCGTCGGAATCTCCCCAGCGCTTATCCAGGCCGTCTAAACGGGCGGTCAGGCTGATCTTATCAGAAATTTCAAAAACAGACTTTATCCTTAATCGCATTTTCATGTACGCATCAGAGCCGGTGCCGTCATCTTCTAAACTTAAATGGTTGTTATAAATGCCTTCAACCTTGTACTCGCCGCTGAAATCGGCTTGAATGGCAAAAGCCGGACCGGTTGTTAGCAATACCAAGGCAACTGCCGCAAAAAGCCAAAACCTTTTCATAATCCTTTTCCTCCTAAGTTTTCTAAAAATCATCCCGGACACAAGTTGAAAAAAAGCCCATAGGTCTGGATCGCGCTTTAATGATCCGTACGGATTTTTTTAAGTAACCAAAAAAAACGGCTATCCAGAATTGGCCAACTTCCAACACCCTTAATTTGTGCAAGTTTGCGCAATACTCTACGCAAGCACACTACTGCTTAGGCGATTGACGGATAAAAATGTACCTTATTGCGCTTAGATTTTTTTTCGTCTTCAAGGCGCTCCAAAGTTTGCATACTTTACGTATTCGAGCTTTGGCGCAACGCAGAAAACGGAAAAAAAATACAAGCAAGATGGTATATTCTTTGACAAAAATCGCCTTAAGTCTTAACCGCAATCAGCAAGATCCTGATAAACACTAAAAATACGCTGCCTGGCGGCGCAGCTGCACACGCCGGGCCGCAGCTATGTAGCTGCTTACTGGGTAGCTGCTTACTGTGATTTTTGGGATTTAGGGGCTTGGGAGTCTCAAATATCCCATTTCCAGAAAAGTGGGGGATTTGAAAATTCCAAGCACCTTATGTGCCTAACCCTTACTATGGTAAATCTTTGGCGATAATTCGCGTTTGCCTTTTTTTCAGCGCTCCTGAGTTTTTCTCTACCAGCGCCAGTAACAGCTTCTTGGAGCCCGCTTCGTTTAATACGCCTATGGCGATATCGCTGATATATCCATTATAGACGCCGGTTCGCCAACGGCTTTTAAAAGTTGCGTTGTTCCAGGTCAGGCAAACAGCCTCCCCCATGCTGTAACGCCTGTATCGAGACAAAAGGCGGCGGCCTTTATCTTTATTTTTAACCACGATAATTTCGTGAAGGTTGTTTTCAGGATTTTTAGAAAGAAGGATTCGATGAGGCAGGTAAAATCGTCCCGATTTGCTATGATCCGTTTCGGCTGGAATTTTGAAATAAGTTTCTTTACCGCCAAGCATGTCTTGGCTGCGCCATTGGCGGCGGCCGTTTTGTGAATAAACTTCCAAATAATCCCTGCTGTTGAACGTAACAATATCGCTGTTACCGGATTTGAGCACGCTTGCCCTGGTAAAATTCAAAATGTTTACACCTTCGGGCAGGTCCAGCCGCCTGCCTTGTTCAAGGCGGCCCTTTTTCCAGTTCAGTTCGTAAAGGCCGGGTAAAAACGGTGAGGGCGAATCTATTTCAAATGCGCTTGCGGTACCTGTAGAGAGCAATTTTTGTTTTTGCCCAATAAGCGTGGCGCGGCCTGACGGAGTTTGCAGCACGTTGAAAAACCAGGACTGTTTTTCGGCAAGCGAAACCCATTTGCCGTTTTTCACAGCAAGCACCATAGATTTCAATCTCTGATTTTTGTCCAGGCAGGTAACGTAAACTTCCGGTGAGCCGTTTTTGTCTATATCGCCTGTATTAATTCCGTAAATCGTTTCATAATTGGGGATGATTTTGCTGTCCATGTCTTTGAAATCCCCGGAAACGATTGAAAATAGCCTAATTTGATGGTTTCCGGCGGCCACCAATTCATCCCTGCCGTCGTTATCCACATCGGCCATGGTCATGGACACTACGGCAAAGTCCAGTGGGCGGCTTTGCCAGATCTTCGCATCATCCTGGTGGTTTTGCTGGTAACCGGGTTGCTTGGCCGGGCTAATAACGGCCGAGGGCGCCAAAATAGCGGACTTCGTATTTTTTTCAGCCTTTCTCGGGGGCTTTTCCGGGGTTTTTCCGGTAATTTTTGCCTTTGAAACTAAAACAGCCGCTGTTTTTCCGGCCAATTCGTCTACATGGCGAAGCACGTCTCCGGGCGACTGGCCGAAACGACTGAATGTAAATTCTATTTTTCCCGTTTTTGTATCAATCAGCCGTATATCCGTGCTTACATTTTTATCAAATAGAGTCACCCCGCCAGTTAAAACATAGTCCGCTTTCAATTTTTCGGCCTCTTTTAAGGCCTTTTTGTCGTTTGCAGCAGATTTTGCCGCTTCAATGACGTGGATACGACTATCTCCGGATAATCGAGTAGAAAGCATCTCCATTACACCACGGTTCAGGAAGGTTACATTTTCTGAACTGTGAAACCTTAAAGGGGTGATAAGAATTTCGATTTTGGGGGAGGCTGCTGTTGAACCATAGCAGCCGGGACTTGACAGAAAAAGATTGCATACGAACATAACAAGCAGGTGTAAATGCACGCGTCTCAACTAGTGAATCTCCTTATAGCTTCCGGTATTATTGATTTTTGCACGGATCCTAACATGGACATAACAAAATAAAAAGAGGAAATTTTAGAAATTGCTATTAGAAAGTGAACAGTATTTTTTAAATCCCTGCGAACTGGCTTGGTTATCGAATTTAAAAGAAAATAAAATGATTCTGTATTAAAATGTAATGTAAATAGGTAAAAATCGTATACGAACAAATCGGCAAATAAAATAGAACCGCAAATCAGCCCGGACAGTATTGCGTGCCCAAATGTTAGATGACAAGCGGCTTGAAGGATTTGACCGGGTAAAAAATTCAGTTTCTACCGGCGAAACTATCCGTGGTAAACATTGTGCGGCATTCTAAGCTGTGACGATAGATTGTGATTGCCCTGTTTCGGACTGTAATGTTAGTTTTTCGGAGCTATGTAGTGCGATTTACTCCATAATTGCAGTTTCCGGCAACCGTACCGCGCCTTTTGGGTAACCTTAGCCTGTAAGCGCCCATTCTTTACGTGCCGTTAACCGCAAAAGCGCAGTTTTTTTATTTCGTAATTAATATTCAACAAAATGGCAAAACAAGCACAAACGGGTTTAGTTAATGATAAAAATGAAAGTGTAAATTTTTTTAAAGTCCTAAAAAACGTAAAAATACGAAATGTTATCGCTCCTTGAAATAATAAGCGTAAAAACAAAGGGTTGTTATGGCGGTTGTGCTATGCAACACATCAAAATTACAATACAAAATTGAAAGCGAAATATTAGTCAAATTTGCTTGACATTTTAAGTGGTCGTTGCTAAAAAAACCAAAATTGATTTGCGGCTGAATGAAAAGAATTATTAACCGGACAATATGGCACGATTTTCAGTTTGAAATGAAAAATGAACACAACTATCATTTTCAGTATTTGAATCGGATGATTTGCGTAACATTGTAACCGGAAGATAATCAGAAAATTTGGCGCAATTAATGGCATAGGTTTGGCAACTTATAAAGTAATTAGGTTTGGCATTTTATTAATTGGAGTGTAACCGTTAAGGAGGACTACACAGATGAAAAAATTATTGGTTGCAATTATTGCGGTGACCTTTGTCGTGGGCTTGGCAGCTAATACGGCATTGGCGGAAGATCGTTTGTCACTGTCCGGCACCATGCGTGTACGGGCTTGGGCACAAGAAAATTATACAGATCTTAACAGTGATGATAACTCAGATAAAGAAAATTACTGGGATCAACGTTTTAGAGTACAAACCATCATCTCACCGGCTGAAGGTGTGAAAGGCGTTCTGCGTTTTGATTTTTCAGAACAAGTCTGGGGCAGTGACGATTCGACCGGTGTCCGTCCGCATGCTGGCACCAACAGCCAGTTGCAAGTGGATCGCGCTTACCTGGATGTAACCAAGGGTATCGTAAACGTTAAAGCAGGTCAGCAATACATGGGGCTGGGTTCAAGCTACGCGTATGATAATAATGCTACTGGTATCGATCTTTCGATTGCCACTCCCGTGATTGTCCGGTTGGGGTATGCCAAAGAAAATGAAAATGCCAGCAACACCGACTTGGATGAGACAGGCTCTAATACAAAAGACACAGACCAGTACTACATTGACTTAACTTACAAAACAGACGCCTTCACCATCGAAGGTTTCTATGCCGCGCAAATAGAGGGCAGAAGTTATGATGATACTGATGTTGACTGGACGGGGGAACCCCGTTTGATCGGTATTATGGGCAAATTTGGCGTGGGTCCTGTAAATGTTGTGACTGAACTTAATTCATTCAGCGGAGATGCTAGTGATACAACAGAGTATACCGGTTTGCAATTTGTTGCAGATGTCAGCATGGATCTTAGCGACCAGCTTACTCTTGGTACTTTCCTGAGCTACTCTGATGGTAGCGATGATGCTGATGAGATTAAAATCACCCGTATGCCAAATGCCCACTTCGGTAGCACGTTCTACGGCGACTATGGAGCATTTGCCACCGATATCGCTCCGCTCGGTGTTGGCGACATTTTCAATCCTACTGGTGATGAATCTGCTAGTGGCAACCAAACCGGCGCCATGGGTATCGGCCTGTACGCAAAGTTTGCACTGATGGAAGAGCTCACTCTTTATGGTCAGCTCGGATATCTGGCTGCCAGCGAAGACATAGATGATCAGTTTGAAAACGGCACCATTTTTGGTGTCAGCGCAGAATATCTGTTAACCCAGGCATGCAAGGTTGCACTGGGCTACCACTATCTTGCTGCTGATTTCAAAAATGATACACTAGATCGCGACGATGCCGCTCAAACAATCGCCGCCCGTATGCAGATTGATTTCTAAGCAAGTATAAGTATAAGGGCCCTAAGGCCTGACTAAGTATATCATGGGAAACCCGCCGGAAACGGCGGGTTTCTTTTTTTTTAGATTCAGGAAAAAGCGGGCCGGACGGGTCAGCCTCTTTTCAAACCAATTGGTTCGTGGTAGGAGTGGACCCCAATAGGCAAATCATTTGGAGGTATATCCACAGTGAAAAATAGAATCATTCATGGTTTTCAATTGATAAGTGTTCTTGTTTTAATTTTCTTATTTATTGGGCAACAGGCAGCAGCGGAGGACAATCCAAAAAAAATTCTGATTTTACCGCCATCCATCAACGCTTCCGAGGATTTATCCTACTTACGCAAGGGTATTGCGGATATGCTGTCCAGCCGCATTTCGGAAATCGAAAATGCACGCGCAATTGATTTCAACCGGGCTTTTGAAGGCCAGGACAGCCCATCCACACTGGCCAGGGCCGCTGATTTAGCTAAAAAAGCCGGTGCAGATTATGTCATTGTGCACAGCGTTACCGTAATAGGTTCCAATGTTAGTACGGACGCCAAGGTTATAGATGCCAGAAGCGGGGGTATTGTTCTTTCTTTTGGACAGATGGGAAAGCAGCAGGCTGATATTATTAGCCATGTTGATTTATTTGCCGCAAGGATCGGTAAAAAACTTTTCGGTGTGCAAACGGCATCCGGTTCGCAGGCCAATACAAAAGGCTCCCCCAATGCGGAAACAACTACCGGCCAGACTTCGGTTTATCAGCATCCTGAAAAATTATTGCAAGGGCCTGCTGAAATTGAAAAACCCGCTGACAGGCAATTACAGCCTGGTGGTGAAGCCGGTTCCGGGCGGCTAATGATGCGCAGCCGCCGAATAAACACTCAAATAAAAGGGATCGCAGGCGGAGATGTGGACGGCGATGGCGTAAACGATATTGTGGCCATCGATGCCAAGAAGATTTATATTTACGGGGTTGATAAAGGGCGGCTCTTTAAAAAAGCCCAATTTAAAAGCGGGAGCAACAATGCCGGTGTTGATATAGCGGATTTGAACGGCAACGGCCGCGAAGAAATTTTCATTACCAATGTTCATCAGGATTCAGCCCGGTTAAGTTCCTATGTTGTTGAATTTGACGGCAGTAAGTATAATCGGACAGCAAAGAACCTGCGCGGTTTTTTTCGTCACATGAATTTACCCAAAAGGGGAAAAATAATGGTTGTCCAGCGGCAGGGATCGGACCAGTTTTTCTCTACATCCGGAATGTATGAACTCGGATATGAAAACGGATCATATGAAGGTGTGAACAGGCTGCCTGTTTCCAAAAAACTCAAGGTTTACGGAACCGGTTACGGAGCTGTTCAGGATGCAAAGCGCGAGGATGTGGTAACTTATTCCGATAGCGATTATGTTCAGGTTTTGAATTCCAGGGGTATAGAACAATGGAGCAGCTCGGAACGTTATGGCGGCAGCGCTAATATTACTTTCATTAAAAGCAAGATTGATCCAAAGGATACTGACACGTTTTATTTTCCGTTACGCCTGACGCTGCTTGATGTGGATGGGGACGGGGTCCAGGAAATCTTGGTTATTAAAAACGAAACCAGCCTGGGGCGGACGTTTAAAAATATCCGGTTTTTCAAGCACGGCCGCCTGGAGATCCTGAAATGGGATCAGCTGGGCCTTTCTCCGGTATGGCGCACCCGAAACATTGCTAAACATATCAGCGATTTTGCCGTGATTGATGTAAACGGCGATAAACGGCCTGAAATCGCAGCCAGCGTGGTGTTGAAAAACAGTAGCGGCATGGCTTCGGGAAACAGCTTTATCGCGGTGTTTGAAATCGGAGACCTTGAAAAAGCAGCAAAGTAAATCCTGGCAATATCATTGAATTTTATGTTTGGATTATTAGAAAAGCCCTATCCTGAGAAGATCGGGCTTTTTTATTTTTAATTTAACCGCTACGTACCCAATTTTTTCATCAGCAGTTCGTTTACCATTTTGGGATTGGCCTTTCCTTTGGTGGCTCTCATGACCTGGCCGACAAAAAAACCAATCAATTTTTTTTGACCGTCCTTGTATCGCTCGACTTCATTGGGGTTGGCGGCGATGACAGCGTCAATTTCCTTTTCGATAATGCTGGTGTCGCTTACCTGGACCAGGCCTTTTTCTTCTACGATCTGTTTGGGCGGTTTGCCGGTTGAGGACATTTCCTCAAATACGGTTTTGGCAATTTTTCCGCTGATGGCGCCTTCATCGAGCAGTTTGAGTAACTGCGCGAGATCTTTAGGCGCGATCGGGCAGTCTTCAATGGATTTTCCTTCTGCGTTCAGCAGACCCAATAGTGATCCCATGATCCAGTTGCTGACGTGTTTTGGCTGGTTGAATGTTTTCAGGCAGCTTTCATAATAGTCAGCCAGTTCCCTGCTGGAGGTAAGCACCCCGGCATCATAATCAGGGATTGCCATTTCGGTAACAAAGCGCTCCCGGCGTTGGGAGGGCAATTCAGGCAGATCTTTTTGTACAGCGGATATCCATTTTTTTTCAATGACCAGGGGCAGCAGGTCCGGGTCAGGAAAATAGCGGTAGTCATGGGCTTGTTCCTTGCTGCGCATGGATTCGGTGACGCCTTTGCCGGGATTCCACAGCCTGGTTTCCTGCACCACCTGGCCGGTGTCGAGCAAGATTTCCGTTTGACGTGCAATTTCGTAGCGAATGGCTTTTTCCACATTTTTAAAGGAGTTCAGGTTTTTGGTTTCGGTGCGGGTGCCGAAGGTATCTGAGCCTTTGGGCCGGATGGAAATATTGGCGTCGCAGCGAAAAGAGCCTTCTTCCATATTTCCGTCACCGATGCCTATCCAGCGGATAATCGCCCTCAGGTTGCGCAGATAAACTCCGGCTTCAGCGGCTGAACGCAGATCAGGCTCGCTGACGATTTCCATCAGAGGCACGCCGGTACGGTTCAGGTCCACATGGCTTACGGGCAGGGAGCCATCGTGTATCAGCTTTCCGGCATCTTCCTCCATATGAATTCGGGTGATGCCGATACGTTTGCTGGAGCCGTCTTGCATATCGATATCCAGGTGGCCATTGATGGCGATCGGTAATTCGTATTGGGAAATTTGATATCCTTTGGGAAGATCCGGGTAAAAATAATTTTTGCGTGCAAAACGGCTTTGAGGCGGAATATCGCAATTGGTGGCCAGGGCCATGCGCAGGGTGTATTCCACGACTTTTTTATTGAGCACCGGCAGCGAACCGGGCATGCCCAGACAGACCGGGCACACATGGGTGTTAGGCTCAGCTCCGAACCTGGTGGAGCAGGCGCAGAAAATTTTTGTGCTGGTATTGAGTTGGGCGTGGACCTCTAAGCCGATAACTGGTTCGAATTCCATGATTATTCCATAAGCTTTCTGTCTTTGACGGACTTTTCAGCCGCCAATAAATAAGTGTTATCTTTTGATTGCGTTTTTATCATTGCATCAGACGCTTGTAAAGAATCAACATTTCTGCTAGTGATGCAGCAATTTTTGGGGAATTTGCGCAGATGCCGGTATTTTTTTCACCGGTGTGAATTACGTACCAAATAACAGGGAAAAACAGATGCGTTATTTTCTATGTGTTATCGGCATGGTGATGTTTATAGAAGGGTTGCCGTATTTCGCCTTTCCGGACAAAATGAAACCCTGGCTGCAAAAACTGCTGGAAACGGAGAACAGCACGTTGCGAAAGCTTGGGGTGGTTATGATGCTGACAGGGTTGTTGCTGGTTTATTTGAGCCGTCCAATGGGTTGACGTCATTGGCGAAATGACCGGTTTTGCCGGATACCGGCGTTTTTCAGGACCGATTTGCAGTACCGGATGGCTACTATCGCAAAAGGCTTTTTTCATATGTACCGATTAGATGACTATTTTTATGAGCTGCCTGAGGAGTTGATTGCCCAGAAGCCTGTTCAGCGGCGTGACCACAGCCGTTTGCTGCATATGCAGCGCGCAGATGGCACGGTGAGCCATCACCGTTTTGACACCCTTTTTGATTTTCTCAATCCGGGCGATGTGCTGGTCTTAAACAACACCAAGGTTATTCCAGCGCGTTTGCTGGGCCGCAAACAAAGCGGCGGCAAGGTTGAAGCGTTGATCCTGAATTACGCACAGGGGATCAACACCAAGGCGTTTGAATGCCTGGTCAAGGCGTCCAAGAGGCCTAAACCCGGCAGCAAGCTGATTTTTGATCAAGGCCGTGAAGCGGTTGTCCGAAAGGTTACGGATCGTTTTTGCATTCTTGATTTTTCGGCTGCCGGAGATATCGATCAATTATTATGTGACTGCGGCCATATACCCTTGCCGCCCTATATCCGCCGGGAGGATACACCGGCGGATCACGCAACCTATCAGACCGTTTACGCAGCCCGGAAAGGTGCGGTTGCTGCACCTACGGCCGGATTGCACTTTACCGGTTCACTGCTCGAACGCTTGAGGGAAAAAGGCGTTCATGTTGTTTATCTGACCCTGCATGTGGGCTATGGAACGTTTGTGCCTGTCCGCGCGGCCGATATTCGTGATCACCGCATGCATTCGGAATGGTTTGAAATCGCTCCGGAAGCGGCGCAAATCATCAATCAAGCCCGCCGCAACGGCGGGCGTGTGGTGCCGGCCGGCACCACGTGTGTGCGTACATTGGAATATTGCGCCAATGACAATGGGCTGATAGAACCCCAAAGCGGGGCATGTGATTTGTTCATTTACCCTGGATACAGGTTCAATGTGGTGGATGGGATGATCACCAATTTTCATTTGCCAAAATCAACCCTGTTGATGCTGGTTTCGGCCTTTGCGGGAAAGGATTGCATCTTAAGCGCCTACTTGGAGGCCGTCCGGGAAAAATACCGCTTTTACAGTTATGGTGATGCAATGTTGATCTTATAATTCGTATTCATCCATAAAATGGCCGGTTTGCCCGATATCTTCGTTGTTCTTAAAGTTGTGCTTAAAATTTTTCGCACGCCTTGATCTCTTATAAATCTGCCTGTTTCGCCAAAGAGCACAAGTTCGTTTCTATGACTAATCATTGTCTAAAAATACACATACTATAATTATAAAGCTAAGGCCGTTATGTATAAACTTGTTCATAAATGCACTCAAACCCGGGCTCGTGCCGGGGTTTTAAAAACGGCTCACGGAGAGATTGAAACTCCCATTTTCATGCCCGTGGGCACTCAGGCTACCGTAAAGGCGCTATCATCTGAGGAGCTCGATACCATTGGCGCTCAAATCATCCTGGGCAACACCTACCATCTTTATTTGCGTCCGGGCTGCGAAGTGATAGAAAAATTCGAGGGACTGCACCGGTTTATGAACTGGCCGAAACCGATTCTTACCGATAGCGGCGGATTTCAGGTCTTCAGCCTGGCAAAGCTGAGTAAAATCAGTGAACAAGGCTATGCGTTTCAATCCCACCTTGACGGCGGGGCCCGCCATTTACTGACGCCCGAGAAGGCGGTAGAGGTTCAGATGACGCTCAACAGCGATATCATGATGTGCCTGGATCAGTGTATTGCGTATCCATCTGATTATGCGCAGGCCAAACAAGCGCTGGAGCTGACCACCCGGTGGGCGGGGCGCTGCAAGACGGCCTGGCGGGCGGGCGGGGAAAAAAATCATCTGTTTGGCATTGTTCAGGGGGGAATGTATAAGGATCTGCGGACCGAATCCGCGGCTCAAATTACGGATATCGGTTTTCCGGGCTATGCCATAGGCGGTTTGAGTGTAGGAGAACCCAAGGAGATGATGATGGAAATGGCGGATCATACCCTGGCGCTATTACCGTCTAATCAGCCACGTTATATCATGGGGACCGGTACACCGTCGGACCTGGTTAAGCTTACGGCCATGGGGGCGGATATGTTCGATTGTGTCATGCCCACGCGCAATGCCCGCAACGGGCAGCTTTTTACCGACACAGGCACTATCAATATCAGTAACGCGGTGCATCGCCGGGATACCGGCCCCATCGAACAAGGCTGCACATGCTATACCTGCCGGAATTATTCCAGGGCCTACCTGCGCCATCTGTTCACCGCCAGGGAAATTTTGGCCCATCGTTTAACCACCATTCATAATCTTCATTTTTATTTAAATCTTGTCAAAAATATGCGCATGGCTATAGTAAAAAGAGACTTTGAAGATTTCAGCAAGTCGTTTCACTCCCGTCAGGAATCATCGTCTGAACCGGCTGAATGAAAAACAAACATAAGTGAACTAAACATAAAAAAGAGGTGTTATCTCATGAAAGAAAAAGTCGAGGCGGCTTTAGAAAAAATTCGGCCCATGCTTCAAGCTGACGGCGGTGATGTTGAATTGGTTGATGTGAAAGAAGACGGTATTGTGCAGGTTCGGTTGCAGGGAGCTTGTTCAGGGTGCCCGATGTCACAGATGACATTGAAAAACGGCATCGAACGAATCATTAAGCAGGAAGTGCCGGAGGTTAAATCTGTAGTGGCCGTATAACCGGTTTATCGAAACTGCATCGCAAGGGGCCTTTTTTTTCAGGCGGGTGATGCAGCGGCGCTTTTTGTTTTTACGTTTTGTCAACGAAACGGAAAAATAAAAAGCTATTCGCCCAGTGTTTGCCGTTGCTCAATATGTTGCCGGATAATTGAGATAGGCGCACCTGCGCATGAGGCGGCAAAATAGCTTTGCGGCCACAGAACACCTTTCCAATACGATTTTCCCATAGCGGAAATTTTTTTTTCGCAGCAATCTTGAACAAACTATCTTAAAACGCCTTCAGTAAGCGGGTCGGGCGGGATAAACACTGCTGCAACCTTGCAAAATCACAAAAGGGCAAGTACGCTTCGTCTGGTCATGAAAACGAAATGACGCAAAGAGCAGATTCGTTTCCGGCCCGGAGCAAATCGTTACACACTGCTTTAAAAAGTCAGTGGTTAAAAGTTTTAAATAGGTTCGCAAGCGTAAAATATCATACGCAGTCAGAGCCTGATTAAGGCGATTGGCGTTAAAGCAGGCCAGTGAGCGATGACAGTGGAACTGAAAGTTTGCGTCCGTGGCAATGGCGAAAAATTGCTGATCACCCTTTTGATTGGCAAATCTTTTGACTTGACCGGTTTTGGGTTTTTGCATGATGCATTTCTTTATCTATCTAACTACGGTGAACTTAAAAAATTATGCTTGAACAACACGTGGAATATTATGTGGAAGGTATAAGGCAGGGCAACCGGCGCACTTTGGCAAAAGCCATCACGCTGGTGGAAAGCCGTCATCCCGGTCATCGTGAGACAGCCCGCCGCTTTATGGATGCCATCATGCCGTTTACGGGCAATGCCGTAAGGCTGGGGATTACCGGAGTGCCCGGAGCTGGAAAGAGCACCTTTATTGAAAGTTTCGGAACGTTGTTGACCGGTCACGGCCATAAGATGGCTGTTTTAGCGGTGGACCCCAGTTCAAAAAGGTCCGGCGGAAGTATCCTGGCGGACAAGACCCGTATGGAAAAGCTTTCGGTAAATCCGTGTGCGTTCATTCGGCCTTCACCGGCAGGCACTACGTTAGGTGGTGTTTCCAGGATGACGCGCGAAACCATGTTGATCTGTGAAGCCGCCGGATTCGATGTGGTCATTGTAGAAACCGTTGGGGTGGGGCAAAGCGAAACCGCGGTGGCAGGAATGGTTGACTTTTTCCTTGTTTTAATGATCACCGGCGCGGGAGATGTTTTACAAGGGATAAAAAAAGGTATCATGGAACTGGCTGATGCGGTTGCCATTAACAAAGCCGATGGTGACAACAAGGAAAAGGCCCGGCAAACCTGCAATGAACTGGCTGACGCCATGCATCTGCTGCTGCCTGCGTCCACTGCCTGGACTCCGGCGGTGGTCACCTGTAGCGGCCTTAGCCTCGAGGGGCTTGATCATATCTGGCAATTAGTTCAAGAGCATGGGCGGCGGATGCGAAAAACCGGGCAACTGCAGGCCAATCGAAGGCGTCAGGCTGTGCAATGGATGTGGGAGCTGATTGAAGAGGGACTCAAGGAACGTTTTTCCGGTCATTCGCTAGTAGAACAACAGTTACCGGTCTATCAGGAAAAAGTCCTGCAGGGTGAAATCGCGGCTGCAACGGCTGCAAACAACCTGCTTTTTTTACTTGACAAGAGTTGAAAGGGCGTTAAAGATCTATTGCTTTATCCAGGGATTGCCATCCTTTAAAACTGGTGAAGCAACATCGGGATAAAACTCACTCATTAACCATAAAATAGTTTAAAGTCTATAAATCAATATTGATAAAACCGGTAAGGGAAAGGAAGTAAAAAACATGGGCAGTGTGGAAGAAAAATTAAAGGACCTTAAGGAGCGTGAAGCCAAGCTGCGTGAGATGGGCGGCGCAAAGCTGGTTGCCAAGCACAAGGAAAAAGGCAAATTGACTGCGCGGGAGCGGTTAGGCCGGTTATTTGACAAGGGAACCTTTCGCGAAATCGACATGTTTGTAAAACACCGTTGCGTGAATTTCGGCATGCAAGATGTGCAGATTCCTTCCGATGGGGTTGTTACCGGCCACGGTCTGGTGGACGGGCGCCCGGTATTCGCTTTTGCCCAGGATTTTACTTCACGGGCTGGCAGTCTTGGCGAGATGCACGCCAAAAAGATTTGCAAAGCCATGGATCTGGCTCTTAAGGCAGGCGTGCCCTTCATTGGCTTGAACGACTCCGGCGGGGCCCGAATCCAAGAGGGCGTAGACGCCCTTTCAGGTTACGGAGAAATTTTCTACCGTAATTCCGTGGCATCCGGTGTGATTCCGCAGATATCAGCCATCATGGGCCCCACGGCGGGCGGAGCGGTTTATTCTCCGGCCATGACGGATTATATCTTTATGGTGAAAAACACCAGTTATATGTTTATCACCGGGCCGGAGGTAATTAAATCGGTTACCGGTGAAGAAATTAATTTTGAGGATTTGGGCGGCGCGATGGCCCACAACGGAAAAAGCGGTGTGGCCCAGTTCGCCTGCGAAGATGATGAAGATACGCTGCTGCAGATTCGCAAGCTGCTGTCTTATCTTCCCGCCAATAATATGGAAGATCCTCCCCGGGTGGATACCGGAGATAGTCCAAAACGCACGGACCCTGAACTTGACAAAATTATTCCGGACAATCCCAACCAGTCCTATGACATAAAAGCTGTCATCCGGTCCATTGCCGACAATGGGGAAATCCTGGAGCCGCACGAATATTTTGCGAAAAATATCCTGGTTTGTTTTGCACGTCTTAATGGGCGGGTTATCGGAATCATTGCCAATCAACCCCTGGTTATGGCCGGTTGTCTGGATATCGACGCCTCGGATAAAGCCACCCGGTTTATCCGTTTCTGCGACAGCTTTAACATCCCGCTGCTGACCATTGCCGATGTGCCGGGGTATCTGCCCGGCAGCAATCAGGAACACGGCGGAATTATCCGTCACGGCGCAAAACTGCTGTGGTGTTACTCTGAGGCAACCGTTCCTAAACTTTTACTGATTACACGGAAAGATTACGGCGGCGCCTACATTGCAATGTCTTCTAAACATTTAGGGGCCGATATGGCGTTTGCTTGGCCCACGGCGGAAATCGCTGTAATGGGCGCGCAGGGTGCGGCTAATGTCATTCATCGCAAGCAAATCAAGGCCGCCGATGATCCAAAAGCCATGCGTGAAAAGAAGATTCAAGAGTATCAGGAATTGTTTTCTAATCCTTATTGCGCCGCCAGCCGGGGCTATATTGATGCGGTAATTCAACCCAGCCAGACCCGGCCGCGGCTGATCGAAGCATTGGAAATCATGTGCACCAAACGCGAGCTGCGGCCGCCTAAAAAACATGGCAATATTCCAATGTAAATGGCGAAACCACATTAAGCAATAGGTGAACCGATGAATACAAAAGAAAAAAAAATAGCTGCGGCCCTTGCTGCCGTGGCGGCATACATACAGCAGGAACAGGAAGTTTGTGCTCAAGCCCCGGTAACTGCGATGCAAGACGGGCCCGGAGCGGCGAACCTGAACCTGTGGGGGCTTAGCGGCCGTCAAAGTATGATGCAGATGCGTAATTTGATGCAATTGAAAGCATTTGACCGCTTCCGATAAAGATTTTTAACGTTTAAGCAAGAGGAGACCTTAACGATGAGCGATCACGACCAAGTCAAAATGACAAAAATGAATTATGAAAAAGACAGGCCCAAGGCCGGCAATCCCGTTAAAATAGAAGATCTCACCCTGCGCGACGGCCATCAAAGCCTGTTCGCCACCCGTGGGCGCACCGAGGATATGATCCCC
>JAAERL010000748.1 GCA_024230435.1 Desulfobacteraceae bacterium | reverse complement strand
GGGCGCCTTAATTCTGAGCAACTTCATGACATCACAGCGCTTTAAAAAATGCATTTTTTGAAAACGTCCAAATTTGATTATAGTTGCAAATATTGTCAGCTTTTTTTTGTACCTAATTTTCTTGAATTCTAGAAAGTGTCTTGTCACTGTGACAGTTCTACCGATTTTGAGCGGTATTTTTGCACCCTTTTTTGGCACTTGGGCGTCCTTAACCAATGATATCATTGGTATATTAGGCCCAAATGTGACACAGGTGACTATGCAAGGTCCTGTCTTCCATACTGTATCAATTTTTAAATTCTCCGCACCCAGAGCCGTCTGATACGCATCTCATTTTATCGCCAAAATATCCCTAATTTCTAGGGTTAACCCCGCCCGCACTGGTTATTTTGTATGTCGACTTTGCCGTTCTCGTGCGCACTCAAAAATGGCTCTTTTTCAAAAATTCAAAGTTGTACATAGTTGTACTCATTGTAAGCTGTATTGCTGTTTTAATTATTTTTTAATTCAATATGGTTTCTTGTCACTGTGACACATAGAGAAATTGCTACAATTATTTTAATATGGTATCCTCTGGTATCCTCGGCCTTGGCTATGCTTGGCTACCCCGAGCACCACACACCTTGTGGCCTCATAATGGCCATGCCCGTGCGCCTCCTCGCATACTAGCCCCCCTACATCTCAGGCTCTGTGAGGTACCTGTCCCTCCG
>JAAERL010000747.1 GCA_024230435.1 Desulfobacteraceae bacterium | reverse complement strand
CTAGATGGGGCGCCTTTTGGCTTTCAAGTTCCGTGAGGGGCTGGGGAGGGACCCAGACCCGTTCATATACCCACTTCGAATGATCCTATGTGAATTTTAGTGTCCGACAGAAAATCTGTGTTGTGTATACCCGTGTTATGGCCCTGTTACAGCCCTATTTCAGGAAAATCTTTTTTTATGGAATCTGAAGATTGAACCATTTATTTTTCTAGGGCGGTGGAGGAATATCATCTTTGGAATGAATTAAAATCGCACACTGGAGGGATTTTTTTTTTAAAGGAACGTTTTTTTAGAATGTAGTGACGAAGTTGGCTAAAAGTATTTTAAAGTGGAATTAAAAAACGTGTACGACACATTTGGTTTTGTGACTAAAAAGGTGAAGTTCGGATAAGTAAGCTAATTTATACGTAAACATGATTTATGTTTTGTGTTATGGAAAGGACCACTTTTTACAAGTTAGTTAGGTAGTTGTGAGAAGCAAAGTTTTGAATTGAATTGAGTAGAATAGATACATGGTTCGTATGTATATGAACATAAGAACAGTTCGATGACAAGGATATCTGCTAAACGAAAACGAAAGGCATCGGATACGGTGTTGCCGGTGTTGCAAGTACGACGAAGGTGGCGTTCTAGAGATGGTCGTTTCGGAAACGATGCAATCATGTGCTCGTTACGAGATTTTCTCGTTGCTGGTCGTAGTGCTGTAAACGATAATGTTGGGGATGACGGGAGTGATGAAAACAATGGATATTTGATTGATGCGG
>JAAERL010000746.1 GCA_024230435.1 Desulfobacteraceae bacterium | reverse complement strand
GTGCGGATGCAAAAATAATTTTCAGTCAGAGAGAGTTTATTGAAAAGGGAGCCCATCAAAACAGAAATAACAGATGAATAAGCGACAAGTTGCCAATTCGTGGAATGATGTAGCCATTTTGCCATGTGAGCCATTTTGCATAGTGCCTTGTGACGAAGCCATCAGTAAGTCCTCCCCTCTCCCCTCCCTCCCCCCTCACCAAGCATGTGTTGAACTAATCAACGCCCTTAACTATTAGGAGACAGAACCTGCCAAATTCAAACACACGAGAATTTCCATCAGCTTTTAGCTCTGAAATTAATTCCGAGAGTATGCGCTTTAAGAGGATCCCCAACTGTAAAATGCTGGGGACTCTCGCGTGTAGTTTTCAGCCAATCTATCCTCTCTGCTGTCAGCGTCCATATCGACCGGGGCGGCAGGGAGACAAACAACCCATGTCAAAAATAGCGAAAGGTGCTAAATCGAGATCGAGACTGGCTAGCAGTGCTCCGGTGAGCATACCGAGTGTATATCCAATACGGGAGGGTGCGGGACTGTGCCCAACGCACATGGGGCTTATATAATATATCCCCGCATCATTTTTTACGGAGGAGAGGGCATTCATGGCAGATCACCCCTTGGCATTATCGGCTTCCATAGATGAAAAAAGAGGCACCCCATGCCGAGCAGAGGAGGAGCCTCATGTAATCTTCATCATTTCCCAAACAATTTCATATCTTTGGCTTTTTTACTAATTTTTTTCGTGGCCGAGAGCGGGGCTGCTCAGCATAAAAACTCACTTCTTCACTTCTTTGCCTTCGGCATCGGCAGCCTTTTCAGCGGCGACGTTTTCTTCCTCCTCTTCTTCGTCGTAGTCAACTAGATCTTCTTCGTTATCAGCCATGGTTGCAGTGTTAGTTTGGTGTAGTATGGTAGTGAAAAGATTTTTCAGGATTTTTTATGGTGAAGTGGTTGGAGTCGAAAAAAGGTCTCCTTATGGGACTCCTCAAATTTTTATACGTAGGAATAAGTACCAATTGAGGCGCGCCACCCTCCCTACCTGTTGCTTACTCACGACGGTTCAAGCACCACGTAAATCGACAATTAACGTCTTTTCTCTTTTCCCTTCCTCTTCGTGGCAATGCGTGCGC
>JAAERL010000745.1 GCA_024230435.1 Desulfobacteraceae bacterium | reverse complement strand
GTCCTTTTGCTTTATGAAGCAACGGAGGAAAGAATGAATTCAGAAAATCAGGTACCCAATACTAGTTTTGATCCTTATAACCTCCTCAATTTTTGCGTCCTTCATCTTTTGCTGTATGTCATTGATTAAATCTTTGTGAATGTGTAGGACTCGCATGATGAAACCCAGAAAAGGAATTGTCACAAAGTGAGGACATGGTTAGTTTAGTCTAAGTATGTACTCCTTACCCCTTACTCATGGGACTGGGTGAGTCCCATCCGGGACTCCATACGGGACTGGTGAGTCCCGTCAGGGACTGTATCTTGTCACCCCCCCACAATCGATGCTGTGACGCAATCTAGCGTTGGTTGTCAAAAACTAAGATGCTCCAGTCCAAATCCTAAACTCAGTCCAAATGCAAACTCTGTGCCCTCAAAAGGTTCATTCTCGCTCCAAATATCCTTTATTCCCATTTCGTCCGAAAGGTTGTTCATACATTTTTCAATTTTTATTGCTCACTCCTTCCTTGCGCTAAATCCAACTTTCTAATGTCTAACCCCATCTTTTCCAAACTCTTGTACTATCCTTATCAAGCTGGAAGCTTAACCTTATATTCGAAATCTGGATTTCGCGGCGAGAAAATTTCAAAGCTTTCGAGCTGTAGCAATTTTCAGTTACAAAATGCATAAAAATAAAGTTGAACTTCCAAAAACACAGTCATAATC
>JAAERL010000744.1 GCA_024230435.1 Desulfobacteraceae bacterium | reverse complement strand
GGTCCCTTGTGATTTTTTTTACTAAACTTTTTGGACAAGTCACTTTCACCCTGTAGATGGATCCTGGATAGGTTGTATGGTACTTTTAAAGATGGCTAATTATTGGGAACTTCCTCCTAGCCATGGTGAAGATGACAGCAGACGGGCAGACAATAGGAGGTCCGGCACAAAAAAAATGCAATTTTTCTAGCTAGTGGTCCCAAAAACCCTCGGTTGCCAAAAACCCTCGGTAGAATTGGAAAAAATCAAATCCAAAAAAATCCGAGGACCGCCATCGGACCGTCAAAAATTCTGATCAGAAACACAAGATTGGCGATATTTCTCAAACTATTTACAAATAATGTAGGAATACATAGTATAATCAGAAGGGTTAGTATTACGACTTACCAACAGCTTGCAAATCTGTTATATTCGTATTTCTTCTAGAATGGAATAGTACAAAAAGGATTCCACAGATATTAGAACTTGCCTCCAAAAGTGAACTAAAAAGCAAGTAGGGAAGCTCGGAAGCATCCATCCTTTTCAACGCATCACCTACTTCGTCATTTTCTTTACTGTCCTTTTTTGCTGATGCAACCAGAGCGATGACGATTTCCTCCTCGCGCAAAGAGCGTAACATCAAGCAAGAAGAGTCGTATCCACTCTCACTGATGCCTGTGGTCAACCTGCTCGACCAGATGCGCGAGAGAATGTCGTACCCCAGCGGTACACAACCTATTGCCGACGGAGACGGCGACGATGCGGACAACTTGGAATTGG
>JAAERL010000743.1 GCA_024230435.1 Desulfobacteraceae bacterium | reverse complement strand
GGGTCCATCATGGTTAAACACATAAAGTCCAAAATAGTTCCATCCTTCCCTTTTAGCGTATATGGGCCGATTAAATCGACACATACGCATTTCCAGGGCTCGGTTATGGCTATTTTGGGCGGAAGTTCACCATACTTCCGCTTGCGTTTCTTGCCAATTTGACAATTTTTGCAACTCTTTACGTGTTGTTTAACATCTCGAGTTAAATTCTTCCAGTACATAGCTGCACGTAGAGTTTCCTCTAAACGAACTGCACCTGGATGCATTAAATAGTGATGATACCATTGTACTACCTGGGATTGCATAGAATCAGGTATGACAAGACGTTTATTTTTATAAACTAAAATATCTGTCTCATCAATCACTTTAACAGATATATCCTTAATTTCTGGGCCCTTTCGAAAAAGGCCCTTCAATTTCGGATCATTTTTCTGTGCCTGCGCTATCTCAGATACCGTAGGCGGGTAAATGTCATTCTCATTACCCTCGGTGTTTGCAAACACATCCTGCGTAGTCAGGACATGATTACAGGTATTTAAAGCCAGAAGGTCGTTGCCTGAACGGACACTTCTTGCACTGGGTACAAGTGCATTTGAGGGGACACTTTCGCCCCCATGCACCGGCATGTACTGGCTAATAAATTTAGCCATACAACAATATTTTTCGTGCACCGAAAGATCCTTCACATTTCGTG
>JAAERL010000742.1 GCA_024230435.1 Desulfobacteraceae bacterium | reverse complement strand
TGTCTTTTTTCCCGTCTTCTGCGTTATGCCAAAGCCCGAATACGTTAAGTATGCAAACTGATCAGCAAAACTTTGGCGCGCCTTGAATACGAAAAAAAATCCTGCTCAATCTGGTATATTCTTTTCCGCCAATCGCCTAAAGCGATTTGAAATCAAAGAATATACCAATCGCCTAAAATTAAAAATCTGTTATCAGCGGGGCTTGAAACTTTTAAGCCCCCCTGATTTATCAATCTTGAGCACCATACCTGAATAAGCGCCCATCTCATTATTGTCAAAATAAAATTTACAATTCCTGCACTCTGGTGTAAATTTATTGCATGAATGCCTTCAGAAAAAGATTGCAACTTCAAGCAGGGCCATACTTTTTTTATAGAGTTCCAGAAGTCAAATCGCTTAGGGCTTTGACATTGTAATTATCTTGATATTTATCGGAATGTTGGTGATTTTCACCTTTAACGGTCTTTAAAATAATCTTTTTTGTTCGATGATCAAAAAGGAGGATCAATGAGGAATAAAGGACGAATCCTTTTTCCGGTGGATTTGACTGAAAGCTCTGAAGCCCTGGTGCCCCATGCCAAAGTGATGGCTGAAAAATTCGAAGCAAATTTGCATATTTTATTTGTAGTTCGAATTTTTCATTATTTTTCCAGCATCTATGTTCCTCACCCATCAATCAGTATGTTTGAAGGCGAATTGTTGGATGGCGCCCGCAAGAAAATGCAGGAATTCCAGAAATCGAATTTCCAGGATCAACCAAATGTTTTTGTCGATGTTGTTTTGGGCGATCCGGCAGATACGATTATCTTTTACATTAAACAACACCAGATTGATTTGGTTATTATGGGAACCCATGGACGTAAAGGATTAGACCGGGTTATCTTCGGATCTGTTGCCGAAAGGGTGATCAAAACGTCTTCGGCCCCGGTATTGGTCGTTAATCCGTTTATGCCTGCTTCAAAGGATAAGTGACCTAAACTTTGCGGGCGATTTTATATAAAGCAGGATTGTTACACACTTCATAATATTTACGGGAAGTTAATTTTCGGACATGCAGTGTTTCCGGATCAACGAATGGAATCAACTCCTCACGAATCACCAGATGCTGATAACGTCCGCTTTTGGTTGGAAACTTACCGGTATACAAGGTCGATTTATGGCCGGGCTTTTCAAACGTTTTGATATGAAAGGCTTTTAAATCGATTTCCTCGGACAGTTTATTAAATGCATTTGCAGATAATTCAATCCCGTTCACATTGAAACGCACATTCAGATCATCTTTGCTGGACGCAAGCTCTTCGTCAGGCAGGATCTGAAAAACGTACAGATTAAATAAATGTTTTTTACCATCCATTAATTTGCGCACCGCCTTTGAACAACTCGACAAACGGTCTGCCTGGTTGATGGCCGGAGATATCATGATACGGTTGTCGGCATCGAACAAAAACGCCGGCGCTTTATTAATATAGCTGATACCGATGCCCAATTCTAAAACGGGCAAATTGTTTTTTACGCTTTGTTCGTTATACTCTTGGATAATCATAAGCATATTCAATGCAATACCACAGGATCGCGCAATGCAATACCAATCTTCGGGTGTGTTTTGCCGTTCAAAAATGGATAAAATGATGGCATCGCCTTCGATGAAAACTTTTGCAGCATCGTATTCTGACAAAATGGCTGAAATGGGATCAAAAAAATTCAGACTGAAAAAAGATGCCGGATTCAAACCTCGCTCGTTCATTTCAAACGTAATACCTGTAGAGCCCCTCACATCCGCTTTTATCACCGAATGATTGATTATGGGCGTTATTTCCGATATCTGCTCATGGGATAATAAATATTCATAAAGGGTATTATTTTCACGCGATAGGGTAATTATCTTCTTGTCAGTTATCAGATTAATCCGATCCATCGCATCCCAAATGATTTCACGGTTCCGCCTGTCCCTGTGATAACGCACAAACGCTTTGATAAACCGGCTAAGACATGCTTTGCGTTTTGCCGTTGCAATTTTTTCAAGGGATTTGATTTTACGGTTTAAGGGTCCTAAAGGAAAGTTGCGTCCATATGTTTTTTTTAAACGCCTGAGTCTGTTCTTAATAATTTTCCGCGTTTTTGGAAACAGCAAATATTGAACGACTTGATGAGGGGTTAAAGGCGGGCAATATTCCAAATATTCAGGTTGCATCTCGTAGGAAGCAACCACTCGGTCCAGCAGTCCGTTTATCTGGAATTGACGATAAAAAAAATGGAGAATTTTCTCTTGGTCTTTAATCTGTGTTTTTTTTTTCTCCAGTATTTTTTTATTTACCTTCTGAGTCTTCATATCTTGCAGATCCGCATTTCCGCGTTGCCAATCAAGAAGCACATCCATATTGCCCGGGGCCTGAATCCAGCTTTCTATCTTTTGGACGTCCGCAATTTCATTCGGCAAATGTTTTTCCTCATCGGAAATTTTTGGCACTGGCAAAGGCTCATTTGCGTCCATGGTGTCAGAATCATTGGCTTTCAGATAAATATAATTAAAAAGTCTTTGGATAAAGAAAAGCAGGGCTTCATATCTATCAGGGTCCTCGATACGCCGTCCCAAGGCGACATCGTACTCGGCCAGGATAAAAAATTCATTATCCGGTTGTTCCATGTAAAGTAAAGGATTTACCAATAGGTCCATAAAAAAAGGAGACCGCTTGCCAAAAATAGACTCGCGCATGGGAATGATTTCGTTTTTTTCGATCTGACTCCAAATTTTGGCAACCTCAAGGCCTACCTGCCGCTGGATATCTTCTTTTTGATGAAGGATTGTCTGCAGTTTGGCCTTGAGCATGGTTACGCCGGAAGCTTCGTCATTCAAGCTCAATTCGGATTTACGCACAGATTTCTTGATACGGGCGATAAGGTTCTCATACGCATCGTGTATTTCTTTTAAGAGCATCTTGAACATAGCAGCCTGGACAAGATATTCTAATTGAACTTCCTGCTTGCCTTTAGCTTTGTTCAACGTATTACGCATCAGATTCAGATAAAGCTTTTTATAAGCGTCAATTTCCTTTAGCCAATTTCGTTTTTTCTGCGATGTAAGATCTTTATTCCTGAATCCGGATAGCGTGGATGTAAACTGGGCCACGATGTTGCGTGTCGCCTTTACAATAGTGATGCTTAAATGAACGTCATGCCGGATATTGTCTACACCAATAGCCAACTTATCAATTGAAAAATCAGTCGAATAGGATTTAAGTGTAAACGCGCTTATGGGCGGCAGGTTGGGTCTATATCGCAAGAAGCCGAACATCTAATCAAACGTATCCTTGAACAATATTGTGATCAAATATCAAACTTTGCATATTCCGGTACGGCATCATGCATTCTAAGCGGACATCCTCGCCTTTTTGGTATCAGTGCTTTACCATCGCCAAACCTGATTCGAAAACAGCGGCAGAACCGTTGAACTCAAATTTTTTGGGATCTTGGCGGATGCAATAATCAAAATAACACACACAAAGAACAATCCATATATCGTAAGTGTCTGCATTTTGATAATTATTTTTAACTTCATACCATTGCGCCAATAAAATGTCCATTAATTGAAATAAAGGTTTAAATCAGGAAAAAACGTTTTCAAACAAAGTAGCATCTGAAGCAAAGGAGTCATCAAATTGGAAATAATTATTTTCCACTAAATCAATGCAAATCCGAACGACCTCACTATCGTAAAGTTTACCACTGTTATTCTTAATTTCATTTAATGCTCTTTCCAACCCAAGCGATGGCCTGTAGGGACGATGCGATGCCATAGTTTCAAACACGTCTGCAACGGATAAGATGCGGGCAGGCAATAAAATATCCTCGCCTTTTAGTCCCTGGGGGTAGCCGCTGCCATCTAACCGTTCATGATGCTGCCGGATGATTTCAGCCAAGGGCCAGGGAAATTCGATTCGTCTCAGGATATTAAATCCGGCCTGCACGTGGCCTTTGATCAATTCATACTCAAGTGGTAATAATTTTCCGGGCTTACTCAAAATACCATCGGGAACGGTTATCTTACCCAGATCGTGAATTACGCTGGCCATGCGCAGACCATAAATTTCATCAGGCGAAAGCCCCATTTGTTTTGCAACCGCCACAGCCAGGTCGGCGACACGTTGCTGATGACCAGCCGTATAAGGATCGCGCATCTCCACGGCTACGGATATAGCTTGCACAAAACCTTCCATAGCTCTTTGAAATCGCTGGAAATTTACTTTAATATCATTTAGCGCCCGTTTAAGTTCAAGCCTTCGGCTACGTTCTGCTAAAACCCGCTTTAACCTGGCGATAAACTCGGCTATCCGCACCGGTTTCTGGATAAAATCCGCAGCTCCCTGCTGTACAATATCCTCGTAGTTAAAATCTTCTACATAGCCGGTCATAATTATCACATCAGCCTTGTATTTTTTTCTCACAATTTCAGCAAGCTCGATACCACTCATTTCCGGCATTCGTATATCGGTAATAACCACACCCACGGGCGTTTTTTTAAGTATCTCCAACGCCTCGCCAGGCCGGCTGGCGGTCATGGATTCAAAATTATAGTGATTTAAACCAGACTGAAGCATTTTACAGATTGATTCGTCATCATCCACAACAAGAATCCGCTCTGAATTTGCAGACACATCAGCAACCATCACCCCTCCTCATTTTTAAGTGTTTTTTTGGACAAGGCAACCATTGCGGCAAATTAAATGCACCTTCATTGAACAAGGGCATTTAGCGGTCAGTGAGCTTGCGGGGAATTAAGGAGGTTCAAAATACGTGAGCGCTGTTGAAGCAAGGTTCTCAACAAGCTACGGAACGCGGAATTGACCGTAAGGTTCAGCAATGAGAACGTTATTTGATTCCCACAGCTTATTTTTCAGCCAAGATTTGTAGTAACACGCACCGTCCGCTGTATGACAGCACGAAAAAAATTAAGTGGGTTTTCAATTGCTTGTACTTGTACTTGATTTTGTTATTCGCACCACAATTTAAACAATAAAGCGCATTAATGATAATGTCAAAGTCAATTATACGTTGTTTTTTATAAGCAGTTACCGATTTTTTTATCCGATCACCCGCGCAAAAATATCAGCCGTTTTTAAAACAGCTTTTTTTGTGATGTGGTAATGGGTGACAATCCGGATCCGGTATTTATCAAGCGCCAAAACACGCACGCCTTTTTTTGCCAGCCGTTGAACAACCTGCGCTGCTGTTAAATGTCCGGCAGTGATGCGAACGTAGACAATATTGGACTTAACCTTTTCCAGGTCAATGTCCAGGCCCGGCAACCGGTTCAGTCTGGCAGCCAGAGTTGCGGCATTTTCATGATCTTGAACAAGACGGCCCGCCATATCGTTCAAGGCCACCAGACCGGCAGCAGCCAGCACACCGGCCTGACGCATTGCACCCCCAAGCACCTTCCGGGCTCGCCGGGCTTCTTTTATAAAATCAGCAGAGCCGCAAACCATGGAGCCCACGGGCGCGGCCAATCCTTTGCTTAAACAAAAACAAACCGAATCCACACGGTCAACAAGCTTTGCCACAGAGACGTTAAGAGCTGCTGCGGCATTAAAGATACGAGCGCCATCCACATGAATTTTCAGATTCAGGCGCTGGGCCAGATCAACAACTTGTTTCATATATTCAACGGTAAGAGGGGTTCCGTAACACCGATTGTGTGTGTTCTCCAATGCAATCAACCGGCTTCTGGGAAAATGAACATTATCTGTTCTAACCGCAGCTTCAATATCTTCAAGGTCTATGCTGCCGTCCGGCTGGTTGGGCGCCGTCCTGGGGTGAATACCCGCAATTGCGGCTGATCCCCCTTGCTCATAGTAAAAAATATGGGCCTTATCTCCAACGATCATTTCATCACCACGCTGACAATGAACCATCTGGCAAATCAAATTTGCCATCGTGCCGCTGGCGGCAAAAAGGGCTGCCTGCTTACCAAGTTTCTCAGCAGCCAAAGCTTCGAGCCGGTTTACAGTAGGATCTTCTCCGAAAACATCATCACCAACTTCGGCGGTTGCCATGGCATTGTACATCGCCTCGGTTGGACAGGTGACTGTGTCTGACCGCAGATCAATACTATCCATATTTTTCTCCTCAAAAAGTTTAGAGCCGGTTTGGAAACAATTAAGGCGATTGGCGGAAAAGAATATACCAGATTGAGCTTCGATTTTTTTTCGTATTCAAGGCGCGCCAAAGTTTTGCTGATCAGTTTGCATACTTTACGTATTCGCACCTTTGGCATAACGCACAAGACGGGAAAAAAGA
>JAAERL010000741.1 GCA_024230435.1 Desulfobacteraceae bacterium | reverse complement strand
TTAGTTAAAGTACACGAGGATAACGAGGGGGCGATGAACCTAGCGAATAGCCCACTATCGAAAGTGACTCCTCATAGCAAGCATTTTGCGGTCAAATATCATTGGTTCCGCGAGAAGCTTGACGATCTGAAGATCAAAGTAGTCGCAGTAAGATCCAACTACCAAAAGGCGGACATCTTTACAAAAGGACTACAAGGAGCAGAATTTAAATTGAAACGTAAGCTTATCATGGGGTGGTAACTACGATAACATCGAACTGCATAGTCTCGCAGAGACATATCGTTCGAGAGGAAGAGTTAAATATATAAACTGGTCGTGGGTTTTCAATCGTGCGATCAATCGTATATGTGACTACTTTTGAATGAATGAAACATCACAATATGTGATTCGATACGATATAGAAAATTAAGTTTATAACTTGTGAATTATTAGAGAAATATCTGAGATTTCTAACTGGTTGCCTTGGATTCATTACGAGTTCGAAGCTTTGAGACAATTACAATTGTTTACAAGACACTTATTACGATTGATCGAGGTATTGGTTAGTTGTCTAGTGCGCATTCGATTGAGACAGTTTGATAAATAAAAAGGAATCCTTTTTTTGAAGTCGAAAAGTCACAGAATTAAAAAGTGAGCCTAAAATTAAAATGGTAACAGGCGGAACAACTGGAGCCAATCCAGGAATCGGAGGAACCGGAAGTACTGGAGGAACTGGAGGTACTGGAGGAACTGGATCAACAGCAACAGCACCTACAACTGCAAATGTAACGACACCAGCGTTGAGTCCATTTTTGGATAACACGGCACCGAGT
>JAAERL010000740.1 GCA_024230435.1 Desulfobacteraceae bacterium | reverse complement strand
CTGTGTTCGAAGCCGACACGTTGCACGACGTTTCGGACTGTTTCGGGGTGTTGTTCCGGATGGGGAGAGCTCATCAGGAAGAAGAAGAGGTGAGTTTTGGTGTCAAAATCCATGGATCTTGCCAGTTTTGACCACTGTTTTATTTCTTTCTCCTCTTCTCGAGGGAGTTAGACCTTCGGAATTTTTTTACCTGACGCGTCTTTGCAATGACGAACAGGTAAAAATAAGCGGAAGGGCTGGATCGAAATAGCGGGCGCGTAAAAAATCCGCCTCACTAAAAAATGCGATTTAATACGCTCCATACAGTAGATGTTAGCTTCACACGCATTAATACTCCTACCTACAACTTGACTAACTTAGCGCTATTCTAGCCAACATGCTGAACACTCCTTAGCTTGCATTAATAGAAATAGTACACTATATTTTTTGTGAGACTCAACATTTTTTAGCTTAACCCTAAATACAACATGGATACATACTTCCGTTTCCATTCACTTTTTTTGTACTAGTAAAATTGGGAGCATTGTTAGCCTTGCGCGTGTGCGTGCGTTTTTGCTTATATGTCTGCACAATTTTTGACGGATACTTTTGTATTTATTACCATTGGAGGGAATTTTTGCACTGTACTAAAGCAACCAACATGACCCGCTCCGGACGCCGGTGGTCGAGCGTTCAGTCAGACAGAATTTGATCTACATTTTAACTTGGTT
>JAAERL010000739.1 GCA_024230435.1 Desulfobacteraceae bacterium | reverse complement strand
CCAGCAAAAATGGATGTATGAACAACGGATTAACCGGATTGATGATCGCATCGTAAACATCTACCAGCCGCATGTCAGGCCAATTAAACGTGGCAAAGCTGGAGCTGGTACGGAATTTGGAGCCAAGATATCCGTAAGTGCTATTGATGGTTATTGCTATTTAGATCGACTCAGATAGGATGCGTATAACGAGTCGGGTGATTTGATTGATCAGTCCGAAGCATATAGGGCCCGATTTGGCTATTATTCAGCCTCAGTTCATGCCGACACCATCTATCGAAATCGAAAGAACATTAAGTTATGCAAAAAAACATGTTATCCGTTTATCTGGGCCTGCATTGGGCCGGCCACCCAGTCAGATCGAAAAGCAAAAAGCAGCACAGAAACAGGCCCGCCAGGATGAACTTGACCGTATCCCGATTGAAGGAAAATTTGGACAGGGCAAAAGGCGGTTCAGTTTGGCAAAGATTATGAGCAAGCTGGACAACACATCTGAAACAGTTATTGCTGTAGTATTTCTGATGATGAACTTGGAGAAGTGGCTGAAAAGCCTTTTTTTCATTTGTTTTTACTTCTTCATGAGTCCGATTTTTCAGATACAAGGTGCATGCAGAACTATCAAGTGCCAATTAGAGTTTAGATTTGGCTATTTGCGTAATCAAATAGGGTTTCTATCACTGTTATATTTGCAAAAACAGATTGTTCAGGAAGCCCTATGTAGATTTTCATCAATTAAAATTCTCCTTGACAAACAACATCGCGGACAAAACAATGAGACCATCTATTTTGAACAAAACTCGACAAAAGGAGTCGATATGTGCGGCATTGCCGGATTGATAAGCTTTAACCAGAAAGAGCGCTTCGAGCCGGTTCTGAACCGCATGCTTGCCAGCATGCATCATCGAGGCCCTGACGCTACCGGTATTTATTGTAGCGATAACGCCGGTTTGGGGCACACCCGCTTAAGTATTATTGATTTGTCCGGCGGGTACCAGCCTATCCACAATGAAGAAAAAAACCTGTGGGTTGTTTTTAACGGTGAAATTTTCAATTACCCCGAGCTCACAGCCCAGCTCAAGGAAAAAGGACATCGTTTTTATACCCAAAGCGATACGGAAACCATTGTTCATTTATATGAGGAGTACGGCTCAGGTTTGTTTGAGCATCTCAACGGGCAGTTTGCAATTGCCATTTGGGATCATAGCCGCCAGCAGCTTCTTTTGGGACGGGACCGCATGGGGATACGCCCCTTGTTTTACCATCAAAAAGGCCGCCGTTTCAGTTTCGCTTCCGAAATCAAAGCCCTGTTAACTGATCCGGCGATTGGCCGCCGGTTGAACCCCAAAACCCTTGCCGATGTCTTTACCTGCTGGGCGCCGGTGGACCCTTTGACGGCGTTTGAGGGAATTTACCAGATTCCTCCGGCCCATTATGCCGTGTTGAACCGGGACGGCCTGAAACTGCATCGTTACTGGCAATTGGATTTCACCGAAACCGATGACCATGACAAATCAGAAGAAGACTGGGCCGGGCAAATGCAAGCCTTGATCCTGGATGCCGCACGAATCCGGTTGCGGGCCGATGTATCCGTGGGCGCTTATTTGAGCGGGGGCATCGATTCAACTTATATAAGTACGTTGGTTAAAAATAACTTCAATAATAAGCTGAATACTTTTTCGGTAGGATTTACCGATAAAAATTTTGATGAAAGCCGGTTCCAGCAAACTGCGCTGTCTGCCATTCAAACCCAGCATCATGGCATTGAATGTTCCGAAGACGATATCGGAAAGTTGTTTGCCCAGGTGGTATGGCATGCCGAAACGCCTACCATCCGGACAGCTCCGGCGCCGCTGATGATGCTCTCGGCCCTGGTGCGTAAAAGTGATTTCAAGGTCGTTCTCACCGGCGAGGGCGCGGATGAAATCTTTGCAGGCTACAATATTTTCAAAGAGGCCAAAATCAGGCGTTTCTGGGCGAAGCATCCCGAATCTGCCATCCGGCCGCAACTGCTGCGCAAACTCTACCCTTACGTTTTCAACAAGGAAACCGGTCGGTCCAACGCCTTTTTATTCGGATTTTTTAAGAAAAATTTGCAGGATGTGGATTCTCCGGTTTATTCTCACCTTATTCGCTGGCAAAACACTAGTCACTTGCTTGGATTTTTTCAAAAAGGCTTTTTGCCGCCAGAGTCAGACCTGACCGCTTTTACCCGGCGCATTACAGACCAGTTGCCTGAAGCCTTCAGCCAATGGCCCGTGCTGGGCCAGGCCCAGTACCTTGAAAGCACCCTGTTTTTATCCAATTACCTGCTTTCGACTCAGGGAGACAGGATGTCTATGGCCAATTCCGTGGAGGGGCGCTACCCCTTTCTGGACCACCGCGTTGTGGAGCTGGCCGCCCGGATACCTTCCAAACTGCGCCTCAATGGGCTGAACGAAAAATTTCTGCTGAAAAAAATCGCCCGCGGTCAGGTTCCCGATGAAGTCGCCAACCGGTCAAAGCAACCATACCGGGCGCCCATCAGCCGCTGTTTTTTGCACAAAAACGCGCCAGAATACGTATCGGAAATGTTATCCGGCCAGGCCGTCAAAAAAGCAGGCTATTTTGATTATCAAAGGATTAAAAGGCTTGTAGACAAATGCCGGCAAAAGGACGGCATGCTGGCCAGCGAACGGGAAAATATGGCTCTGGTGGCAATTTTGTCCACCCAGCTTCTTGATCATCAGTTCATCCAATCGTTTCCCGTCTATTCCGGCGAGCCCATGGACCACACGGTAGTGGAAAATCAAACGAAATGAGTCTTTAAAATGAGTTTTCAAATAGATACACAGACCGGGCTTTTCGGCGTTATCGGTAATCCAGTCGGCCATAGCCTGAGCCCTGTAATGCATAATGCGGCTTTTGAGTCTGCGGGATATCCCGGCGTTTACTTAGCCTTTGAAGTAAAAGAGGTTGGCAGCGCAATGGCCGGTATGCGCGGGTTGAACATAAAAGGCATGAGCGTGACCATCCCCCATAAAATCGAGGTCATGAAATATCTGGACGAAATCGATCCCACAGCGGAAAAAATCGGAGCGGTGAACACTGTTATCAACCGCGAGGGCCGTTTACTGGGAACGAACACCGATTGCCATGGAGCAATTACGGCCCTGGAAAGCAAAACGGGTTTGGCGGGTAAACGGGTTGGACTGCTGGGCGCGGGAGGCGCTGCCCGGGCCATTGGATTTGGACTTATGGACCGTAAAGCCATGGTAACTGTTTTCAACCGTAATTCTCAGCGGGGGCAAGGGTTAGCTAAAGACCTGGATGCTGAATTTATACCACTGGCCGATTTTGACGGCCGGACTCTGGATATTCTTATCAATACAACGTCGCTGGGCATGTACCCTGACATAGAAAAAATGCCTGTTGAGCAAAATTGTCTAAATGGCTCCCTGGTGGTGATGGACATTGTTTATCATCCCCTTGAAACCGCCCTGCTCAAAGCCGCCCGTAACAAAGGCTGTACAATTGCAGACGGGGTGGCTATGTTCGTTTTCCAGGGTGCGCGCCAGTTTGAATTATGGACCGGCAGACAAGCTCCCCTGGAAGTGATGCGCAAAGCCGTACTGAAACACTTGAAATTGAAGACTGCTTAGGAGAATAACCTTCAGATGATAGAAATTAAATCCAGGCCCATCCAGCCTGACATTACAGTTAAAGTTCCGGGCTCGAAAAGTTACACTCACCGGACCTTGATTGCCGCAGCCCTTTCCAACGGCCTTTGCAAGATCGAAAACCCCCTGCGAAGTGAAGATACCTCGTTAACCCTGAAAGCTTTGCAACAAATGGGAGCAAAGGCAAAGGATCAAGGCGGTGTTATTACCCTGACAGGTAAAAACGGCAAACTCGAAGCGTGCGAAAACCCCATTTACCTGGGAAATTCGGGAACCTCCATGCGGTTGCTTGCGGCAATCGTTGTTCTGGGCAAAGGTGAATACACCCTTACGGGCAGCCCCAGGATGTGCGAGCGCCCCATCCAGCCCCTTCTGGACAGCCTGACTCAACTGGGGATAAATGTTCATTCCGAAAATAATACGGGTTGTCCGCCAATAAGAATTCAGGGCGGTACCTGCAAGGGCGGGCATACCCGTATCGATTGCGGTGTAAGCAGCCAATACCTGTCAGGCTTGATGCTTATGGCCCCGTGCCTGGAAAAGGGTTTGAGCATTGATGTGATCAACGGCCCGGTATCCAAGCCCTATATCGATATGACGGCTGACATCATGGCCGCTTTTGGTATCGGTATGGACCGCCGGGGCTATGAGCACTTTAATATTCCGGGAAAACAGGTTTACCAGAGCGGAACCTATAAGGTTGAACCGGACGGTTCCCAAGCCGGGTATTTCTGGGCCGCTGCGGCCATAACGGGTAAGCGGATCAAAGTAAAGTCAGTTACCCTGGCCTCCAGGCAAGGCGATGTGCGCTTGTCCGGGGTGTTTGAAAAAATGGGTTGCCGCGTGGACCATGACCCCGATGGTATCGCCGTAACCGGCGGGCCTTTAAAAGCCATTGACATCGATATGGGCAACATGCCGGACATGGTTCCCACCCTGGCGGTGGCGGCGGCCTTTGCCGAGGGGACAACCATAATCCGAAATGTCGCCCATCTGCGGGCCAAGGAGTGCGACCGGCTGGCGGCGGTAAGCGCACAGCTTACCAAGATGGGCATCCAGACCAGTACAACGGAAAACGAACTGCGCGTCACCGGCGGCTCTGCAAAAGGAACGGACATTGAAACCTACGACGATCACCGTATTGCCATGAGCTTTGCCGTGGCAGGTTTGAAAGTGCCCGGTATCAAAATTGAAGATGAACATTGTGTGAATAAATCTTTTCCCAATTATTGGGAGGTCTTCGAGGCGCTCTACACATGAACATTTACCTGATCGGTTATCGCTGTACGGGTAAAACCACCCTGGGAAAGATTCTGGCCAGGCAAATCGGCTGGAGCTTTACGGATATGGATGATCAGATTGTGGCGCAGGCCGGGCAATCGATCAGCGATATGGTGGAGCGTCATGGGTGGCCATATTTTCGGAAAAAAGAGCATGAGTTGTTGCAAACGATTCGCCTGTGGGAAAATTATGTTATCGGCACTGGAGGCGGTGTTATTCTGGATGACAGGAACATTGGCGTCATGCGCGGCAGTGGAAAGGTGATCTGGCTGCGCAGCCGCCCCGAAACTATCGAGCGGTATATCATGCAGGACCAGCGCACCGCCGGATTTCGCCCCAGCCTTACGGGAAAAGGGGTGCGTGAAGAGATCAGACAAACCCTGGCCATGCGGGAGCCTTTGTATCAAAAGGCAATGAATGCCGTAATTGATACGGATGACTTTCAGATGGACAGACTATGCGATGATTTGATTTTCTCCCTGAGAAAACTGGGGCTGAATATATAATTTTAAGGAACACGAAAATGTCTAGCACTTTTGGTAAAATCTTCCGGGTAACTACATTTGGCGAATCCCACTGCAAGGGGGTCGGCGTTGTGGTCGATGGCTGCCCGCCGGGGCTGGAGCTTAGCGAAACGGATATTCAATTTCAACTGGACCGCCGTAAACCCGGACAAAGCAAATTAACCACCGAAAGAAAAGAAAGCGATCAGGTCGTAATCCTTTCCGGTGTAGAAAACGGCCGCAGTTTGGGCACGCCGATTGGCCTTATGGTTGCCAACCGTGACCAGCGGCCAGGAGATTATTCCGATATGCAGGCCATACCCCGGCCCTCCCATGCCGATTTTACTTATCAGGTAAAATACGGTATCCGCGCCGGAAGCGGAGGCGGCCGGGCCAGCGCCAGGGAAACCATTGGCAGAGTGGCTGCCGGGGCCATTGCCGAAAAAGTACTTCGGCAAGTCTATGGGGTTCAAATCGTGGCCTGGGTAAGCGCGGTTGGAGATATTGATGCGTCACAACCCGACATGGAAAACATCACCCGCCAGGCAGTGGATAAAAACCTGGTCAGATGCCCGGATCAGGCTGCGGCTGCAAAAATTACCGGCGCCATTACAGAAGCCAAAAACGCCAAGGATTCTTTAGGCGGCGTGGTAAGCTGCGTATGCCGCAATTTACCGGCCGGGCTCGGAGAACCCGTGTTTGACAAGCTGGATGCTTTATTGGCCATGGCCATGCTTTCTATTCCGGCCACAAAGGGCTTTGAGGTAGGCTCAGGGTTTGCAGGCGCCCGCATGCGCGGTTCGCAGCATAATGACCCCTTTATTCAGAAAGGCAAGCGTTTGGGAACAGTCACCAATTACAGTGGCGGTATTCAAGGCGGTATCAGCAACGCAGAACCTGTTTACTTCCGGGTGGCCTTTAAACCTCCCGCCACCATCGGCCGCGAACAAGCCACGGCGGATTTCAAAGGTAAAGAAACGGTTTTGGCGGCCAGGGGGCGTCACGATCCGTGCGTGGTTACTCGGGCCGTGCCCATCGTGGAAACCATGGCGGCTCTGGTTTTACTTGATTGCGCTATGCGCCAGTCCACACGTTGTTTCAAGGATCTTACGCCATGCTAACCACCCGTTTTCAAAATGATTTTGCTGATCGCATCACCCGTATCGGTGAATCCAAAACCACGGGTGTCTTAGCCCTGGCCCAAACTTTGCGCCAAAAAGGGCGCGACATTATCAACCTGGCTCCCGGAGAACCTGATTTTGAAACGCCCGAACCTGTTATCGCGGCCACCGCAAAGGCCTTGGAGGAGCAAAAAACCCGATACGGGCCGGTGGCGGGGATACCAGCGCTGCGGGACCGGATTGCCAAGGACTTTGCAGGCTATACGCAAGACAACATCATTGTGACCAATGGCGCAAAACAAGCGCTTTACGCATTGTTCCAGGTAATTTGCCAGACCGGCGATGAAGTGATTCTTCCTCTGCCTTGCTGGGTAAGCTTTCCTGAGCAAATCAAGCTTACCGGGGCGCGACCGGTGTGGGCAAAAACTACAAAGCTGCACCAGCTCGACCCCCAAAGCATTGCCGATGCCGTTACGCCCCGCACCAAGGCGGTCGTGATCAACACCCCAAACAATCCCACGGGGGCGGTTTATTTTCCCGAAGCTCTTAAAGCCGTGGAAAACCTGGCCAGGCAGCATGGTTTTTACCTGGTGGCGGACGAAGCTTATCATGGATTTGCGTTTGACGGTGTCGAACATCGCGGCCTGTTCGAGCTGATGAATCAAAGCCCTTACATCATCACCGTGCGCAGTTTTTCAAAACAGTATAGCATGACAGGTTTCCGGCTTGGATACGTGGCTGCCCAACCTCCCATTGTACAGACTTTGACACGGTTGCAAAGTCATCTGTGCGGCAATGTCTGCACTTTTGCCCAATACGGTGCGCTGGCGGCAATGAATATGGATAAGTCTGTGGTGGAAAAGCGGCGTTTGCTCTTGCAAAAACGGCGGGATATAGCATATACACTTGCCCGGAAACACTTTGAGTGCAGCAAGCCGCAAGGGGCGTTTTACTTGTTTGCCAATGCCGCCAGGGTATTAAAAAAAGGCGAAAGTGATGAATCCCTGGCAATGGATTTGCTGGAAAAAGCCGGTGTGGCCGTGGTTCCGGGAAAAGCTTTCGGCGCCCCGGATTATCTGCGGCTTTGCTTTGGTGTCAAAGAAGATGTCTTGCACGAAGCATTTGACAGAATAGAATTTTTTTTAGAAAAACGCTGAAACATTTTCCTGCCCCGGACGGGAAATCAATAGTGAACAAGGATTCTCATGATCGGACTAATCGGCTACGGCCGTTTCGGAAAATTGACCCTGAAAGCATTGACTCCTGATTTTGAGGTTGTTGTCTATACCCGCAATCGGGACAAAGATGATGATATTAAAAAAAGCGGCGCAAAGCCCTGTTCTTTGGAAACCGCCTGCGCGGGTAAAATTGTTATTCTATGTGTTCCCATCTCGGCCATGCAGGCCACATTGAAGCAAATTTGCCCTTTGCTCAAACCTGATGCCCTGGTTGTGGATGTGTGTTCGGTTAAGGTTCTTCCGGTTCAATGGATGAAAGCATTGCTGCCGGAGCAGGTTTCTATCCTGGCAACCCATCCCATGTTTGGACCGGACAGTGCGGCCGAATCCTTAAAAAACCATAAAATTGTTCTGTGCCCGGAACGGGTGGAAGATCAACGTTATGCGAAAATAAAAAAATGGCTCGAAGACAAGGGCCTTGTTACCATCGAAAGCACACCTGAAAAACATGACCGCCAAATTGCCGTCAGTCTGGCTTTAACACATTTTATCGGCCGCAGCCTATCCGAGTTTGGCGCCGGGCCTTTGGCCATTGACACAGAAGGCTATAAACGCTTGTTACACATTCTCGAAGTCGTTACTAACGATACCTGGCAATTGTTTGAAGATATGAATCGTTACAATCCCTTTGCCAAAGAAAAAAGGCAAGACTTTCTCGATGCCATGAAGCGCGTAAATACATGTCTCGAAGACATGGCTTGCTCCCAAAAGGATTAGGGGTGTCTGATTGTTACTTGTTTTTGTTACGGCCATTCCAGTCGATTATTTCAGCTGTTCCTTGCCAAAAAAAATTATGCACAAGGCCCTCGTCTGCCGCCAATTCGAACAATTTGGTTCGCGCCGAACAAAAAAGCGCCTTCTTGCATATCGTTAAATGGTTGTTTTATTAACAATATTAAATACTATTTCAAAAAGGAGCACAACGATGACATACCCAAGAACCTTTTCCCATATAGGATTATCCGTTACAAATCTGGAACAAGCCGTAGATTTTTACACCAACGTCCTCGGATGGTATGTGATTATGCCGCCCACGGAAATCGTTGCCGACGACTCTGCCATTGGCGTGATGTGCAACGATGTCTTTGGCCAAGGTTGGGGTAGTTTTCGTATCGCCCACTTATCCACGGGTGATAAAATCGGCGTTGAAATTTTTGAATTTCGAAATGCCGAGCAGCGGGAAAACAACTTTGAATACTGGAAAACCGGTGTTTTTCACTTTTGCGTACAAGACCCGGATGTCGAGGGTTTAGCCGCCAAGATCGTAGAAAACGGCGGTAGGCAACGAATGCCTGTGCGCGAATACTTTCCGAGCGAAAAGCCTTACCGCATGGTGTACTGCGAAGACCCCTTCGGAAATCTCATCGAAATCTACTCTCACAGCTACGAGCTTACCTACAGCGCAGGAGCTTATCAAAAATAGCCTGAATTATATAAAAGATAGGGGCTCGCATTTTCGTGCGGGCCTTTGTTTGTTTGTTGGTTTGAGATGCTTTTGCCAATTGTATGCCGGTTGATTTTGTGACAAGGTAATGTATAAAAAAAAGGATTTTAAACGCTTTTTTCAGGATTCAACTAGTATTTTTGAAATTGATAAGATGTTAATTGATAAGATGTTAAAATGACTGCAATTATTGACGGTTACAAGGAATATATCCCTCCTGTTCACTTGCAATTATATTTGGATTGCTATTGGTCATATGCAGCTGATCCGGCAACCGTCTCATTAAATAAAAAACCGATAATCCCCGATGGCTGTATTGATATAATTTTTGACCTAAACCATACGGCAACTCTGAAGAGTTTTGTTGTTGGCGCAATGACAAGGCCAATTTTAAATACTAAAACCAATCTTATCGGGCTTCGGTTCAAATCCGGTATGGCTTACCCTTTTTTTAAAATTCCGGTACATGCATTAACCGGCTTATTCGTTGATTATGTTGAGTTTGCAGGCCAGGAAGCAAATCGTTTTTCAAATCAGCTTATAGAGTTAGAGTCTAGAGAGGATCAGATATTCTTATTGAACAATAAATTTGTTAAAAAATTATCAAACCTTAACCCTGTTGAGCCTCAAATGTTGCGGGCTTTAAGCCTTATGCAAAGCACCGGCGGAAAAATTCCTATAAAGCAAATCAGTGTTGAAGTTGGCTGGAGCAGGCAACACTTTACAAGAAAGTGTCTAAACTATACAGGGTTGGCTCCTAAGTTTCTAAACAGGATTATTCGCCTGAAGAAAATTCTTAATAAAGCTGAGAAATTTAGCAGTTGGAGTCAGCTTTCAGTTGATATGGGCTTTCACGATCAATCCCACATGATTAATGATTTTAAAGGTATGACCGGACTTACCCCAATACAATTTTTCAGCAGATCATAAATGTTCCATTTTTCCAATACATCACAATAAGGATGTTTTATAACACTGTCGTTGAAGTTAAATTTTTTAATGGCGCGTTTGTGTTAGGACACGTATGATAAACAAAGGAGGATAAAATGATTTCTTATTGTGGAACAGATTGTTCAAAATGTGAAGGATATCAAGCAACTCAACAAGACAGCGATATAAAACGCAAAGAGGTCGCAGAAAATTGGACGGTTGAATACAATACAGAGATAAAGCCTGAACAAATAAATTGCCATGGATGCAAATCAGACAGCACTAAATTTTTCTTTTGCGAAAATAAGTGCGAGATCAGGAAATGTAATATTGAAAAAGGCTCCGCAAATTGTGCTGAATGTGCTGACTATAAATGTGACAAATTGCAAAAATTCATAGAATTAGCCCCTTCAATCGGAAAAGCATTAGAGGCGTTAAGATAAGATTCATTGATTAATGGCGTTTGGCACGCTTTGAAGACGAAAAAAAATCTAAGCATAATATGGTATCTGTTAAGATGTTATATTTTTTTTCTTCCAATCGCCTAAATTCAGTGATGCGAATTGCCAGGGCCATTTTGGTAAACACGTCTTTTTAAACTCGGCAAAAACATAGTTTACAAACAAATTCAGGCAGTTGAAGTTTTTTCAACTGCCTGAATTTATTGGTCGGGGCGGCAGGATTTGAACCTGCGACTCCCTGCTCCCAAAGCAGGTGCGCTACCAGGCTGCGCCACGCCCCGAACACAGTGTGCAGGTAAGTATCACGAGGCAGGGGTGGAATCAAGCCATTTGTGACTGCTCCCGGCAATAAATTACCGGGAATTCTCACTGGATAATCTTAAAGATTATAAAATATTGCGCATTTATTTTTTTGCGCCAATCCCCTTAGCGGATGAGAAATTGGCGCCGGTATCAATGGCTAAAAAGGATTCAAGCCCATTGGCAATTGCCCGGGCATAGGCACGCAGCCGGTCCTGTGAAGCCAGGGTATTTTCCGTGTCCAAATGTGTAAGATGCCCTGTTTCGATAAGAATGGAAGGCATTGAAGCCCCCTGAAGGACTCTTAAGGGGGCTTTGCGTATTTTAGGCGGCGCGCCCCCTATATCAGATATCGCCTTTTTCATCAGTTCAGCAAATCCGCGGCTCAACATTGCAGATCGGCTGTGCAACTGGTTCCACATTACACGTGGTGAGTTTGGATCTGCCGGCGCAGTTTGACCGGACCCCGGTTTGCAGGTATAAATTACGATTCTGGATGCGCTATGCTGGAAACTGCCGCCGGTATGCAGGCTTATAAAGGCATCAGCCTTGTAATGGTTGGCTATAGCTGCGCGGTCACGGATTTCAACGGCATAATCGGCTGAACGGGTGAGGATGACATTATATTCGGATTTTAGATAAGAGAATATGTGCTGGGCAAGCTCCAGGCAAACGTCTTTTTCAAGAGAACCCTGTGGTCCCTTGGCTCCGATGTCACGGCCGCCATGTCCAGGATCGATGACAACGGTTTTCAACGCCTTGTCTATTGGTTCGCCCGCATAGCAGATTGTAAACGAATTGGCTAATATTATAAAATAAATGAATATAAAAAATACCAAAAATCGGTTTGTTTTAATCATAATAAGCCCAATTTATCTTGACACCCAAAGTGTTTGATACTAACTACCATAAGCTATATGGAATTCAGTAGGCGTAAAGGGTTTGAATGTCAAGTGCCTAGTGATAGTACCGGGCAACATACTGGCCCCTAAAAATGCGAGAGTGGCGGAATTGGTAGACGCACTGGACTTAGGATCCAGCTCTGGCGACAGAGTGGGAGTTCAAGTCTCCCCTCTCGCACCATCCCTGGCCATCCATTAATGGCACTTTTTCAGGCGACGCCCGCAAGGAAGGCTGGAGGACCCCTGACCGATCAACATAAAACAATTTGGGATTTTATCCGCAGATTGTTGTTTTTGATAATTTCAAAAGTGCCTTAAGATAAAATGTCTTGGGCACTTTATTATTAGGAAAGGTATGACAAGAGATGAAAGTTTCGGTTGAAGATCAAAGTTCGGTAAAAAAAGTGCTACACATCGAAGTGCCGCACGAGGATGTGACCACAGAAGTTGAGAGCGCCTACCAGCAGCTAAAAAAGACCGCTAAAATCAAAGGATTTCGGCAAGGTAAAATACCTCGGACGGTATTGGAGCGGATTTATGGCAAGGATGTAAAAAGCGATGTCTCAGGCAAATTGATCCAAAATGCCCTTCTGGAAGCAATACAGGAAACCAATTTACGAATTGTGGGCAATCCAAAAATTAATCCGCCGGAACTGAATACAAAGTCATCCTATTCATTTAATGCCGAAGTTGAAATACACCCTGAAATTAAGGATATTGATATTGATGGGCTTGAATTAACGAAGACAAAATATACGGTAAACGATGAGGAAGTTGGCCTGCAGCTTAAAATGATTCGCAAAAATATGGCTCAACGGAAAAAAATAGAGCAGGACCGGCCCGTTCAGACAGGTGACATCGTTATCATTGATTACGAAGGGTTTATAAATGGACAACCCCATGAAAATACTAAAAAAACTGAAAATTTCAATGTCCAGGTAGGTGAAGCTCAGGTGGTTAAGGATCTGGATGATGGTCTGGTGGGCATGCAGGTTAATGAACAAAAGGATATCGATATAACTTTTCCTGACGACTATTTTAATAAATCATTAGCTGGACAAAAATTGGTTTTCAAGGTTAAGCTTAATGAGATTCAGGAGGAAATTTTACCTGAACTCAATGACGAATTCGCAAAAAGTATAAGTGATCAATTTGATTGCATGAATACATTGAAATCAAAAATTACTGAAAACCTTATGCAAGGGTATGATAAGCGAACTGAACAGGAACTTAATGAACAGATTTTTCAAAAGCTGATGGAAAAATCTGATTTTGAGCTTCCCGAAGTTATGGTGGCATCTGAACTTGAGCATATTGTAACCGATGCGGAAAAAAAGTTTACCCAAAATAATCGAAAGCTTGAAGATGTTGGTTTATCAAGGCAAGCGCTTTCGGAAAAATATCGTGATATCGCTGAAAAACAGGTGCGCCGTCATTTAATTTTGGGCAAACTGATTGATCAAAAAAAGCTGACTTTAACAGATGCCGAACTTGATCAAGGTTTCCAGGAAATGGCCGATACATATCAACAACCAGCTGAGCAGCTAAGGCAATTTTATCAAACGAATCAAGATGGAATGGCCTTTTTAAAACACACCTTGCTTGAAAAGAAAGTTTTGAAGCTTATCATTGAGAGTAGCAAGATCCAAGAGGTTGAGACTGAGCAAAAGGCCGAAGCCAAATGATTTAAGAAAGTCAATTTCGCTTCAACCCGAGATAGCGGTATTTCAAATAAAACCAGTCACGCTGGCCTATGATCGGAATTTGGGCGATCTGAGGCGCTAGAATTGAAAAAGGAGTAACACTGTGACAATTATTCCAATGGTAATTGATCAAACCAGCCGAGGCGAAAGAGCCTATGATATTTATTCCCGGTTGCTAAAGGATCGGATAATTTTTTTAGGAACAGCTATAAATGATGAAGTTGCAAACCTTCTGATAGCCCAGTTGCTGTTTCTTGAGTCTGAAGACCCTGATAAAGATATTAATTTTTATATCAATTCACCGGGAGGCGTTGTAACTGCGGGCATGGCGGTTTATGACACAATGCAATATATCAAACCAGATATTGCAACCGTGTGTATTGGTCAGGCCGCCAGCATGGGCGCCCTGCTTCTTTCGGCAGGCACATCCAAAAAAAGATACTCTTTGCCTAATTCAAGGATCATGATTCATCAGCCTATGGGAGGTTTCCAGGGGCAAGCTTCGGATATCGAAATTCAAGCCAAGGAAATTTTGCGTATGAAAGAGGCTTTGAACAACATCCTCAAAGGGCATACGGGCAAAGATCTTGAGCAGATTCGATTAGATACCGACCGTGATTATTTTATGTCCGGTGCGGAAGCAAAACAATACGGAATTGTAGATCACGTCATACGTAACCGTGATGATCTGGAAATTATTGATAAAGTGGAGGCGTAACCACAATGGCCAAAAAAGACGATCCCAATGATAATCTTTTTTGCTCGTTTTGCGGCAAAAATCAAAAAGAGGTCAAAAAGCTGATCGCCGGTCCGGCTGTATATATTTGTGATGAATGTATCCAGCTTTGCAGTGAGATCATTGAAGAGGAAACTGAAAAGGAGGCCAGTGAGCTGGCCGGTCTCTTGAGCCCTAATGAGATCAAAGAAAAGCTGGATGATTATGTGATCGAACAGGATATTGCCAAAAAAATCCTGGCCGTTGCCGTTTACAATCACTACAAGCGTTTAGATTCGGCTGTTACCAATGGTGATGTGGAAATCCAGAAAAGCAATATTTTGCTTATCGGTCCCACAGGATGCGGTAAAACATTGCTGGCCCAAACCCTTGCCCGCTTTCTGAATGTACCGTTTACAATCGCCGACGCCACCAGCCTCACCGAGGCCGGTTATGTTGGTGAAGATGTTGAAAACATTATTTTGTCTTTGCTGCAAAACGCGGATTATGACGTGGAGAAGGCAAAGCGGGGTATTGTTTATATCGATGAAATTGATAAAATCGCAGGCAAATCGGATAATCCCTCCATCACAAGGGACGTTTCCGGCGAGGGGGTCCAGCAGGCTCTTCTTAAAATCATTGAGGGAACCACGGCAAGTGTGCCGCCAAAAGGCGGCCGCAAGCATCCGCAGCAGGATTTTGTAAAAGTGGATACCTCAAACATTTTGTTTATTTGTGGCGGAACCTTTAATGGATTGGAGCATGTTATTAAGAAGCGGATGGGCTCCAAAATGATGGGATTCGGTGCAAAAATTGTTAAGGAAAAAGAAGAAAAAATCGGCGCGATTTTAAAGGAAATCCAACCCGAGGATCTGGTTAAATTCGGCCTCATACCGGAGTTTCTTGGACGTTTGCCGGTTATTGCCACCTTGGACGAATTGAGCTCGGAAACCTTGATTCGCATTCTCACAGAACCTAAAAACGCGCTAGTCAAGCAATATCAAAAATTGTTTGAAATGGAAGAAGTGAATCTGCGCTTTACCGACAGCGCTCTTAGTGCTATCGCCAATGAAGCTGTTAAGCGAAAGGCCGGCGCCCGCGGATTAAGGGCTATTTTAGAGTCCTGCATGCTTGATATTATGTATCAAATTCCTTCCATCGAAAACGTCAAAGAATGCGTCGTTGGAGAAGATGTGGTCCTGAACAAAGAAGAACCCATTTTGCTGTATGAACAGACTAAAAAACAAGCTTAGCTGGCTTTTTACCTTTTAAAAGAGATGCGACATGGTCAACATTACAAGATTTTTTAGAAATGACGACAATCCGCAGCCGACGAACAAACTGCCTTTGCTGCCCTTAAGAGATATCGTGGTTTTTCCGCACATGGTTGCCCCATTATTTGTGGGCCGCCCCAAGTCGGTGTCCGCCTTGTCCAATGCCATGAATACGGAAGGCAAGCATATTTTTCTGGCAACCCAGTGCAAAGCTGATATCGATAATCCCGGCGAAAAGGATATTAAGCGTGTGGGAGTTATCGGAACAGTGCTACAGCTGTTGCGCTTACCTGATGGTACAGTCAAGGCCCTGGTTGAAGGCCAGGTCAGGGCTCACGTGCGCAGCTTTCAGCGAGAAGAAGATTATTTCCAGGTGGAGCTGGAGCCAGTTAAAGAAGTTGTCGCATCACCAACGGAAGCCGAGACCTTATCGCGTTCAATTAAGGAATCATTTGAATCATATGCCAAAATAAATAAGAACATCTCAAAAGATCTTATTGCAAAGGTTGCGGCAACAACAGATTATTCCAAATTAGTGGATACCATCGCTCAACATTTTGCTTTTAAAATTGAAGATAAACAACGTTTGCTTGAAGCTTCGCCCTTGGATAGGCGTATGAGTTTGCTGCTAGAGCTGATCAATCTGGAGGTTGAAGTTTTCCGTATGGATCAGCGTATTAAGGGCCGGGTCAAGGAGCAGATGGAAACGACCCAGAAAAACTATTACCTTAATGAGCAAATGCGGGCCATTAGAAAGGAAATGGGCACTGAAGATGATGCCACAGATGAACTTCAGGACCTTGAAAAGCGGATTAAGCGTAAACGCATGCCCAGGGAAGTTGCTGCAAAAACTCGTCAGGAGTTTAAAAAACTAAAGCTTATGACGCCAATGTCTGCGGAAGCGACGGTTGTGCGTAATTATATCGATTGGATTATCAGCTTGCCCTGGTTCGAACGCAGCCGTGTTCGTATTGATATCGAAGAGGCCGAAAATATACTAAATGAAGATCACTATGGCTTGGAAAAACCAAAAGAACGCATATTGGAATATTTGGCTGTCCAGGCGCTGGTAAAAAAAATACGCGGACCCATTCTTTGTCTGGTAGGCCCGCCCGGCGTAGGAAAAACCTCCCTGGCGCGATCGGTTGCACGTGCTACACGGCGTAAGTTCGTGCGTCTGTCTCTTGGCGGGGTCCGGGACGAGGCTGAAATCAGGGGGCACCGGCGAACCTATATTGGCGCGCTTCCGGGTAAAATCATACAGTCATTGAAAAAAACAGGCACCAACAATCCGGTATTTTGTCTTGATGAAGTTGACAAAATGAGTATGGATTTTCGAGGCGATCCTAGCGCGGCCTTGTTAGAAGTGCTGGATCCGGAACAAAACTTTGCCTTCAATGATCATTACCTGGATTTGGATTATGATCTGTCAGATATTTTGTTCATTACAACGGCAAACACTTTGCCGGATATTCCCTTGCCCCTTCAGGACCGCATGGAAATTATCCGTCTGCCTGGATACACTGAACATGAAAAATATAATATCGCCAATGAGTTTCTCATCCCCAAACAAATCAAATCCAATGGTTTAACTCAGGATCAGATCAATTTATCCCAAAATGCCGTCTATACTATCATTAACCGCTATACACGTGAATCCGGAGTGCGAAATCTGGAACGTGAAATAGCCGGTGTATGCCGAAAAGTTGCCCGCCAGATTGTAAAAGAGGACCCGAAAAAAATCATCCGCGTCAGCGAATCAACTGTTGAAAAATATCTAGGTCCTCCCAAGTTTAAGAAAAACGAAATTGAGGAAAAGGACCATGTTGGAATGGTTACAGGCATGGCCTGGACCCAGTTCGGCGGAGAGCTGTTGTTCGTGGAAACATTGACTATGCCGGGCAAGGGTAATGTTACGGTAACCGGAAAGCTGGGTGAGGTAATGAAAGAGTCGGCTCAAGCCGCCGTAAGCTTCGTACGGTCCAGGGCCGAACACCTTTCGATAGAACCAGGCTTTTATCGCAAAATGGATTTACATATCCATATTCCCGAGGGGGCGATTTCCAAAGACGGGCCTTCTGCGGGAATCGCAATGTGCACATCACTTGTTTCCGCCTTGACCAAACGCCCTGCCCGCAGGGATGTCGCCATGACTGGAGAAATTACCCTGCGCGGCCGAGTGCTTCCCATTGGCGGCCTGAAGGAAAAAATACTGGCCGCCCATCGGGGAGGGATTAAAAAAGTAATTATCCCAAAAGATAATGAAAAAGACCTTAAAGACATTCCTGCCAGTATTTCCAAGCAGTTGGAAATCGTTTCGGTTGAACATCTGGACGAGGTTTTCGGCCATGCTTTGGTTCTTGAAGAAGGCGAGACACTTTTTAATAAGCAGGACGTTCCTTTTTCCATGACCGGCGGAAAATCAGTCGATAAACATGCACCTATTAACTGATCATTTGTTTTTCTAAAAATTAAGCCCGCCAATTTATCCGGCGGGTCTTTATTATTAAAAATAACAGATCGGGCACATCATAATTGTTTTATATTGTTCGGGATTATTTATTCAGAGAAAAGATTCAATAAGAGCACCATCGCCAAGTGTTCCGAGGCGTACGTGTCCTTCAAGATTTGCGGGATAGTATCGGCCTAATAATCTGTATCATTATCGTGATCGCGTCGTGATTTCTCTCTTCGACAAATCCAACCCACCATCTGAACATAAGTGTATCCCTTACCATCCTGTTGGCGTCTGTCACATTGCTGCCGGCGTTTATCAGAAGCGGGTTCTTCATAGAAATGGGGTTGGTGTTCGTCTTTTGTTGTATTTTTAGACATGTCTCACCTCAGTAGCTTATATTTACTCCCGAAGGTATTAATTTTTCAAAAAAAATCGAAAAAAACCTGAAAGAAAACCGAAAGAAAACTGAGAATTAACCATACGCACTTTAAGAGATGAGCAAAAGGCGTGCATACCGAAGGCGAGGCTACGCCCCTCACTTGGTGGAACTATAACCATAATTTTTTTTTAAATGCAAGTATTAAATCCTTTGCGAATATAATGCATTATTTCTTTTTGTCATTTTTTTTTGAAAAGGAGCCAAAAGGATCCAAAGCGGATTGGAAAGGATTTATTTTGCCAAAGTTTTTTTGGGCTGTCTCGGAAATATTAAGCCCTATCTCAAGCCATTTCTGAAACTGGCTGTCCATAACGGATTTATGTGCTACAAAATGTTGAAAAATTTGGGAAAAATACTTTTCCAAAAATTCTCCAAGCAAATTATCGCCATAACGTATGATAAGGTGTAATAAGTGGTCAGGTAAAAGGGTGTTCCTGTTTTTTGCCTCTTCCAATACGATCTGGGTTAAAATAAAGGCCGTTACATCTTCCTTTGTTTTTGCATCCGTAATAGACACTTGGCGCCCCTGCCGAATATAGTCGGCCACCTGGTTTAAAGTGACATAAGCGCTTGTTTCCGTATTATACAATCTCCGGTTTGCATATTTCTTTATAACTATAGTTTTGTTCATTCCACACCGTTAGACCTTCAACGCTTAGTATATTTAATTTTGGGTCGAGGAAGACACAAATCATGCGATATTGTGACGGATTGGCTGTTTTCCCAGGGCCATCCACGGGCGCATTTTTTTGTTGCGCCCATTGATGCAGCAAACCAAAGCGTATTCAAAAGCAAGATAAGGCGATTTGCATCTTCCTCGACCCTTATCTAAAACGAGTTCTATATCAGAATGAACAATAGCCTCTGTCCTGTTTTAAGTAAACCATTGAAATTTTCTGTTAACCACTAAAAGATCTATTTAAGGCATTGAAAAAAAAATGTTGCATTGCACAAAGATTGAATTGACAAAATCTTTAATGTTATTATATTAGTGTTCAAATAATATATTTGGCCATGTTGCAATGCATCATTTTAACGCTCTATCAATAGGGAGGTATGAAAAATGGAATACACGCAAATTAGCAAACAGGTTATTGATTTTCACAAATCATCCTTTAGCAACTGGTACGATGCCGTATCGATGGTTCAAGATCAGACGGTTTCAGTAATGGATATGGTGCTCGATCAGTCAACATGGATACCACAAGAAGGCCGTCATGCAATTCAAAATTGGGTAAATGTTTATGAAAAAGAACGTGGACGATTTAAATCCTATGTAGACGAAGGTTACACTGGGCTTGAAAAATATTTTAGCGATGCAAGAAAATCTTCATCGGTTAAACCAAAAAAATCATAATAGATATCAAGGGGGTAATGATGAATCAAAAAGAAGTTTTAAAACAAATGATCGATTTCAACCAAACTACTTTTAATAATGCCTATAACGCAATGGTGCTTCTTCACGACCAATTGGAAGATATAACAAAAACGGCCGTATCTCAGGCATCCTGGATGCCGCCGGAGAGCCATACAACATATACTGATTTAACGAAAGCATTTAAAACAGGCCGTGACAATTTTAAAAAATACATAGACGAAAGCTACAAAAAAGCCGAAGAGTACCTTACTTTTTAAAATTTTGCCGCGGCGAAGCGGTTAAAGTAATAGAAGGTGGGTTTCGATTTTGCCGCACGCCGCTGCTCAACGTAACACGAAATCGTTGTGCTTCTGGAAAGGAAAAAACGATGGCGGAATTAACGTGCGATGAGATATGCACAGAGGCAACTGCTTCGGCGGATTTACTGAGTGCGATACAAACCGGCATTGCTATCTTGACACGGTACAACAATGCTCTTTTTATACCATTTTTAACTGCATTCAGCATTTTCAATCGTGTGGAAAGCCAGCGTTTTTGGACTCGTGGACCTTTGAAAAATTTAACGGCTTATTTAAGTCTGGGCAATATGAACCTTGACTTGATGGGCCGCTATCTATCCAGCAGTAGCCAAGCAACGGATCATTTTTTTCAAAACGAGGTAAAAGACAGCCTCGCTGCAATTATGACAGGAGATCATAAGGAGCTCATTCAATTCGCCCGTCGCATGGATGGACTTGTCAAGGGAGTGGCTTACGCATATCCCGAAGCAATTGAAAATATAGAAAGTGATTTCGGGTTCCATTTTGAGCGTCAACCACCAGAGACATTGGTGTTCGAAACCGATCGATTTACCTTTCACCAAGTTTTACCCATCGATCCCAAGGTGAAAATCCGCCAGGATGGCAAACCCATACTTATTATACCTCCCTATGTTTTAGGGGCCAATATATTATCCTTTTTACCAAAACAGAACCGCAGCTATGCTCATGCATTTGCAAATCAAGCAATTCCTACATATGTACGTGTTATTAAAGATATTCAGGAATCCGAAGCTGTTCAAAAAATGACGATAGAAAATGATGCAAAAGATACTCGCAGTTTTTGTGAACTGTTAAAGAAAAGGCATGGGCAAACGGTTACACTCAACGGGTATTGCCAGGGCGGATTTGCCGCTCTATGTGATATCGCAAGCGGATTATTAGATGGGTTAGTTGATGCATTCATTACCTGCGTGGCTCCGATGGATGGTACACGCAGTAAAGGAGTATCCAGCTTTTTAGCTAATTTACCTTTAGAATTCAACGACTTGTCCTATGGTACAAAATTATTGCGCAATGGTGTTCCCGTCGTAGACGGAGACTTAATGGGCTGGATATACAAACTCAAAAGTATTGAAGCTGAAGCGCCACTTCTAACCATGTGGCGTGATATGATGCTGGTGGATTACAGCAATGGGGTTTCATCACAGATTAGTAAAACTGCAGCAGCTTTAAATTATTGGCTTTTAAACGAACGTAGTGATTTGCCGCTGGAAATAACACAGATGACTTTCGACTCCTACAATACTCCAATTACAGATGATGGAACTTTACCAATTAAAATGTTTGGTAACAAATTAAGCCTGAAGCGATTGGAAGAAAATAAAATAAAATGGTTAATCTGTTATGGGCTACAGGATGACTTGGTCGAACCCGATTCAGCACTGGCTCCCGCGGATTTTATTGACGTTGAGGCAACGGCATTTCCCAAAGGTCATGTTGCAATTGCAACTTCCTGGAGTCATCCCAAATCTGATTATGCAATCCATGAACGTTATAAAAGTGAAAATTCGCGTGGGCCTGTTCGCTTTCAGTTAGATATGCAGAATTTAATCGATTCCGGAAGCAAATCAGATCTACAGAAGAAAAAGAAAAAACAAAATAAAACTTAAAAGCATAGAATTAAAAAAAGCCGTTGAAAATACAAAACCAAAAAAAAGGAGAGCGATAGTGAATGGACAGATGGGAGAGTTAATGAGGAGTTGGATGGTTGCAGCACTTCAAGGCCGTAATCAAATGGATGTACTTAGCGGTTGGTTGAATCGAGGGGCTCAGGACGCAATGCAAGCCAACAGCAACTACATGTTGAATTGGAATCCTTCATTCGATCTAGTCAAAAACCAGGATTCCTCTCACATTTTAAAACAGCTTTGGGATACTGCAGCCCAGTTGCAAGAGTTTTCCATTCAATGGATGCAAATGGCATTTACGAATGAAAATCTGAATCATGATCGAAAAATATCTCAATTAGAACGTAAAATTGAGGAACAAAAACGCACCATAGAATCCTTACGCGAGCGTTTAAATAGTAATGGCACGGATAATAATGAATTAATCTCGCAGTTTCAAAAGACGATCAAACAGCAAAGTCAGCAATTCAAACAGTTGGCATCAAGCGTTGGACAATATTTTAACCAGCATTCGGTACCTCAGCCTGCTGTATTAACCGGTAATGAAAGTGAACAAACGATAGAGCCGCCGCCATTGAAAAAACCATCGCGAACGTTAAAAAAAGGAAATAATAAATAAAAAAACAGTTACAGCCCTGTACTGCGATATTTTGAATAACAGAACAAACAAGAGGAAGAAATCTTTATGCTTGAAATCAAAAATTCCGTGGCCGTGATTACAGGAGGTGCAAGCGGCATAGGCCTGGCCCTGGCAAAATACTGGACGAAGCAGGGTGGGAAAGTGGTCCTTGCAGATGTGGCCGAAGCTGCATTATCGAAAGCGGCAGATGAAATTGGCGAAAATGTGGCTACGGTAGTGTGCAATGTGTCGCAGGAACAAGATTGCGCCAGACTTGCCGATACGGCCATTGAGAATTTCGGCCAACTCAATCTTGTGGCTCCTTTCGCAGGAATTATCAAAGATGGACTTTTGATAAAAACGGATAAGGAAACCGGTAAAGTTAACGCCAAGATGCCATTAGACTCCTTTAAAATGGTTCTTGATGTCAACCTCACCGGTGTTTTTCTTACAGTAAGAGAATGTGCCGAACGTATGGTCAATAACAACTGCAAAGGATTGATTTGTCTGGTGTCTTCCACAGGTTCTTTGGGAACAGCAGGCCAAATTAATTACTCATCTACAAAAGCGGCCATGTCTGTAATGCCTAAGGTTATTACCGCTGAGTTCTTCCGCCGTGGTATAGCCAATCAAATTCGCTGCGTGGCCGTAGCTCCAGGGTATGTAGGCACACCCATGGTAAAAAACATGCCGGATAAAGTGCTGGATAAAATTGTTGGTCAAGTGCCCATTGGCCGCTTGATAGAACCTGAAGAAGTCGCGTCATTTGTTGGCGATATCTACAGGAACGAAGCACTTACCGGAGATGTCTTTTTTATCCATGGCGGTCTTCGGCTCGGATCCAAAGGATAACCTCACGCACTTTGCCTTTACTTGTCCATCCTCCTTTGCCCAGTTTTAGCTTTGGGACGGCGTTTAATTGAAGCGCCGTCCCTTTTTTTTAACCAATTAATGATTTTGGGAGAAAATTCCTTCTGGCATTTACCACTGACATAAATGCCAATATGGCCGGTGTTCAGGCAAACATCTTGAGTATCCTTGCTCCCGACGGTGCGAGTTAATTGGTTGCAGGCTTCAGGTGGAACCAGGTGATCGTATTTGCCGTAAAAATTCAATAGCGGCATGGTGACTTTTTTTAAATCGATCTTTTTATCTCCTACTTTCATCTTGTTTTGAATCAGCAGATTTTTCTGATAACAATCCTTGATGAACTGCCGAAACGTTTCACCCGGAACATCGGGGCTGTCGAAAATCCATTTTTCCATGCGAATAAAGTTTTCAACAAATTCTTTGTTATCAATATTTTCGGCAAACCCGACATATTTATCCAAAATCAGCCGGGCCGGATTGAGCAACAGAAATCCAAGATTGAGAAAATCACCAGGCATATTTCCAAAGGTGTCCACCATGGAGTCTATTTGGGCTGCCCGCGTCCATAAATGCAGTAGGCCCTGACTTGTATCAAAACTTGTGGGAGTAACTGTTGTGATAAGGTTTTTTACCTTTTTGGGATTCAAGGCGCCGTAAATGACGCTAAAAGTGCCTCCCATACAAATTCCCATAATATTAATTTTGGGAATATTTTCTCTTTCAAGGATAAAATCCACGATATTGTTTATGTAGCCGTTAACATGATCATCAATTGTAAGAAAACGATCCTTACGTGAGGGGTATCCCCAGTCAATCATATAAACATCCAGGCCGTTTTCCAGAAAGGTTTTAACGACACTGCGCCCCGGTTGCAAGTCCAGCATTGTCTCACGATTGATGAGGGCATAAATAACCAGCAGAGGAGTTTTTACACTTTTTTTGGTCAATGGCCTGTAATGTTTAAGTTTAACTCTATCTTCTTCATAAATAATATCATAGGGCGTTGTAGCAATATTGGTTTCCAAATCGCCAAGAAATATATCCGTAGCTTTATGCATACGATTTTGAACTTTTGAAAAATTTTCCGTTAAATTTGATATGAGTTTATCCATTAAAATCGTAGACTGCTCCATAATTTATCTCCCAGTCATTATTGATTGAGCATTAGTTTTATTTAGTTTCATCACTTAGCTGTCGGTACTTTGTTTTTATGCTTTTTTTCCAGACTACGGATTCGCCTTTTCAGTTCATATATTTCTTTTGACAAGTCATCTATATCTGAGTTGGTCGGGATGGGAAACGTTTTGAAAAGATCTTCCAGCACTGTTCCCCTTGCGTACATATAATCATTTAAGGCATCAACAATTTTAGAAAGCGCCTTCATATACTCAGTAGACTGAAACATATTCAAGTAATGATTTTCCAGGGTTTTAATCCATTTATCGTAGAAAATCTTGTTGTCTTCCGGATAAGACTCACTGTCTGATAGCTTCTTGAGCTCATTTTGAAGCTCTTTGAGTGATTTTTTTACCGGCAGATACAAAAAATGTGAAAATTCGGCAAGCGCCCCCTGGAACTGGTGATATTTATCAAAGACTTGATTGAGGTTTTCCTGGTAAAAGCGTGTCATTCCGATTTGGGGAATGTTGAAAAACTGGTGAATTTCTTTTTCATACCAATCATTCCAGCGTTGATACATCATTTCGTCCAGGTTCGAAAAGTTTTCGGCTTTTTCATCCAGTGTTTTTAATTTTTGTAATCGCTCGGTCCATTGCTCCTGAATATGTGTCATGCCGTTTAAAGCAAGCCGCATTAACTTGCCTGATAATTCAGGCATTACTTTAGCTCCTGGCGTCTTGGATACGTTGTTTTCCGGCTTAAGGTTTCCGCCAAAAATAGCTTGCCATGCATCAATATTTTTTTTCCAGGCCTGCTCCAGCATTTCGCTGATTTGTTTTTGAGCTTCATCGTTCGAATTGGCAGATTTTGATTTGTTTGAATTTGTAGAAAAAAATGGGTGCCAGCTACTTTGAGCTGCTTTTAAAAATTCGGTGAAAAAAGCCGAGGCGCTTTGATTTTGTTTTTCATCAGTTACCATAATTATCATCTCCATTAAATAAAAGTTAAACTGCTACTGTGCGCTGTTTGTGGTGATTACAGCCATACTTGTACTTGCTGCACTTTGTCTGGAAAAGCATTTAACGGCGCCATTTCAATTCGCTAAATAGTGCCTATCCATAAATGGCCTATTTGTCCGATATCTTAAGTTGTGCTGAAATTTTTTATTTCCGCAATATCAACCCTTGCAATATCAATCCGATGTTTGCGGTATAATTTATCGCACGCCTTGAACTCGAACAAATTTTCCTGTTTCGACGGCGGACACTAAAAACGAAATGAACAAAAATGTTGCTCGAACCTCGAACACAGAAACTTTTTGAAAACACTTTGAAGTAGTAGAAAATTATAAAATGCATTTGAGCTAAAAAGCACACCTAACCAGCGGTTTTTGAAAATCACTAGTTCAGTCAATCGATTTGCTAATTCAGCATCTATAAGAAATGAAATGCAACAAAGAAATGAAATGCAACACGCTTCTATCTGTTTTAAATAAAACAGATCATTGCGTAGTCAAATAATCACTTGAATTATGAAGCTTTGGCGCATGACAAAGATTGATGCAAGCATCAATAAAGGGAATAGCCAAAGAATAGGTTCGCAGTGCTGATATTGGTGAAAATTTCAGACATGAAATCTCTCATCTTCAAGATGCTAAGCCGATTTCTATATTGAATACCATATCAGGGACTCGCGTGCGCCGCTGCCAAAAAAACAGCAGTCTATTCCAGGACAATTCCTCAGAGTCGCCTTGAAATTGATTTACAATTACAGCCATCAAGTGAGCGGTTTGCGATTCGCGAAAACGAACATCAAAATGAACGGAACGACAGGTGAATTAATTTCAAATTTTCGCAACACAGCACAACACCGGGTGTATTGGCATATAAAATGATAAATTATTTCCGGGCGAGCCCTTAGCCAAAGCGGTTGGACAGGCACACCTGATCTTTTAGATTGGTCATTGTTCTATTTCCGTTAGGAAATCAATGCCGTATTAGAATGCAGATGCAAAATAAATGAATGGAAAACCGGGTAACTTAATTACCTGTTGCTAACACCGCTTTTTTCCCAAACGTAAAAACGCAAGAGAAAACTGAAAGGGTGATACTCAACCTGATCGAAATTGTCAATAATTTATGTGTTTAGATTTCAAGTTTATAAAAAACAAATATTTTTCTAATAAAAATCCTTTTAATAATTTTTTCCTTGACAACCTTAAATCACCTTGTTAACTATGAGCCCTCTTTTTGAGACAAAACTCAAAAGGCATTATTTTTGGGCGGATAGCTCAGTTGGGAGAGCACCGGCCTTACAAGCCGGGGGTCACAGGTTCAAGCCCTGTTCCGCCTACCAAAAAAAAATAAAAACCTATTGATTTTTTCTCAAAGTTCTTTTAAAAAACGTTTCACCAAAGATACGGGGGTGTAGTTCAGTTTGGTTAGAACGCCGGCCTGTCACGCCGGAGGTCGCGAGTTCGAGTCTCGTCGCTCCCGCCATTAGCTATAAAGCTCTATTCAAAAGATATAGTTTTATAAAAGCAGCATTCTTGTCTTTTCCTCAATCGGGCCAAGGATGCTGCTTTTTTTGTTTTTGACCCTTATATGGATGGCGCCAACTCCAGCGGCCGTCTTATTCTGGAACTTCGGAAATTACAGCTTTAAGTTTTCCGGAAGAAGTTTTCTCAATTTTATCGGTTATTTTAAACGAAATCTCAATTTCCCGTCCTGCACGTTTCTGAAACTCTCGAGTTAAAGTCTCTATATCGTCTTCACCGAATCCTGGCGCCGGTACAATTCTGAACTCTACTTTGCCGGCCGCGTTTTGATAGATTTGAATTTGGCCTGCATTTTTAGCATGTTTTAAAACTGAAGCCATACCAATAATTTTGCGGCCGTCAGGCGCGACAATAAAATCCTCAAGCCTGCCATCTATGCTTACAAAACATTTCGACTCCCGGCCGCAAGGGCAACATTGTTCAAGCGGGGTTCCATAGTCGCCTACTTCATATCGTATGAAAGGCATACATAGATTAGCCCACCCGGTTAATATCAGGTTATGGCAATCTGAACCATCAATGGGTAACCCTTCTACAAAACAGCATTCGAAATCTTCATGAAAATTGCCATGTTCGCACTTAGACATGTTGCCGGCGAATTCCGCCATACCATATTGTTCCGTAACCGGTACTCCAAAAACCCGGCTTATTAATGACTCGTAGGCGGGCAACAAAACCTCGGATCCCGTAACAATATATTTCGGCCGGTTGTACAAACGCAATTTTGATTCTTCCATTAAAGCTGCGAGAACATACATGATAGATGGCCAGCCTGTAAAAAAATCGAAATTCGTACTGTTAAGGTAATCCACAATGTCCTCAACTGTCTGTTTTGAAATGTGATATATGCTCAAATAAACCCTATTATTGAGAAAATCACTACGCCAGTATGGAGTACGCGACTGACTTTGATCAACCGGAATCTTTGACCCAAACGTTAAATGACGGTCCATAATTGTCAGCCCGAATCTTGATTTATGCCTCCACCATGTAGCCCATTGTGATGCCAAACTTTCAGCCGTTTGGTAGATGGTTACGGGGGCGCCGGTTGTACCGCTGGTTAATCCCTTAATAAGAGAACCTTTTTTGAAGGCTGACGAGATCATATCATGATTTTTTTCCTTCACCATTTTTTTGGTAACAACGGGCAGATGTTTTAAATCGGAAGTTGATTTGATACGACTGACATCAACTCCATTGTCATCATACAGCTGCCTGTAGAAAGGTACTGTGTCATAGGCATGCCGTACAATCATCATGATGTTTTTGTCTTGATATAATTTTATTTGCTCATCGGACCACCATTGCATTCTTTTTAATTGCTCAAGGTATTTATAAAAAAAAGGATTGTATCGTTTTCGTGCAAGTTTCCATCCTTGAAGGGTGAAAATGCTGTTTTGAACAAAGACGGGCGCCTTATAATAGATTTTTTCTGATAAAGTATCAGGCATAATCTTATCCTATTGTGTTGGAAAGTTATTTCCTATTGTGTTGGAAAGTTATTTTAATTTTCTCCCATTATGATTCTTTAGCGCGAATTCCCGTTTCCTATTGTTTTGAGATGGAACCGGTAAAACCGGCCCCATTGACTAATGTTGGCACTTCCAAGAGTCTAATGGCAGAATTTATTTGTGCCCTTGCTTTGGCACAATACAAATAAATCTGAAAACGCCTTCGCCATTATTACTGAATTGGTGTTCTTGACCTTCAGGAACATAGGCAAATGAACCGGCTCGGATATCATGTTCACGACCGTTAAGATACAACCTTGCCTTTCCCTCAAGCATGTAATTGATATGCGGCCAGGGATGAGCATGTTTGGGGGTATGGCCTTCTGGCCCCACCTCGATGACTCTAAGCACATAGTCGCTCCATCCTTGCTCAGGACCAATCAGGGACTTGACCGCCGCATTTTTAAGGCCGGGCATTTCTGCGGCCTTGGCAGTTACATTTTTTTCGTGCTCGATGATCATAATTTTTTCCTCTTGGTTTTAATTTGTTAGCAATTCAATTTTAATTATACCATCGGCCATCGAAATCAGGCAATGGTGTCATGGCCATTGGTAATGGGTACACCCTCCATTGGCGTATTTTGCAACCCGATCCAAATTCAGCCCAATAACAGATGATTGCAACTTTGACTACTCTTTATTGACAGATATCTTTACGGTTGTTATCACTTTTGCCTTAAGGGGCTTTGATGCTGCAAAAATACAAATCAGGCTGAACGCGATGCCTCGTCAGATGGAGACGATTATTTGCCGTATGCGATTTTCAAATTTCCGCTGCTATCAACGTATTTTATTGTCAAAAAAATTCCTGCGCACTGTTTACCAATCGCGCCGTAACGTTTTGGCTGATAACAAAAACAAACCGCCGGTGGCAGGCCCTTACATGGCCGAGTTTGATATTACCTATCGATGCAACTGCCGCTGCAAGATGTGCAGGCGCTGGGATTGTGCTCCCAGGGAAACATTGGCTGTTTCGGATTATCGGTCTTTAGCCGAAGAGTTTGATGCCATGGCTGTTCACCAGATCAGCATCGCAGGCGGCGAACCTCTTTTACGCAAGGATGTTTTCGAGATCATCAAAGGCTTTGCCGATAGGGGGCAATCTGTCAATCTATGCACCAACGGCATTTTGCTGGAAAAATACCTGAAACCGATCTGCCAAAGCGGGGCTACATGTGTTACTGTAAGCTTGGACGGCGCCTCAGCCTCTGTTCATGATGCTATCCGGGGCATTGAAGGCTCATTTGCCTCAATTAAGAAGGGAATTCATTGCTTATTGGCTATTGCCTTTCGAAAACGGCCTATTGTCCGTGTCAGGATGACGGTTTCCAATGCCAATCAGCACGAAATTCGAGCTTTCTTTGATCGCTGGGATGGCGTGGCGGACGATGTTTTGCTGCAACCTGTCCACCATTGCGCGGATTCTTTTTACACCGGGATGTCATCTTCAGACCTTTGCCTGAACCATGAGGTGCTGGCCAGTGAGCTAAAGCAAACGCCCCTTGCCCGTGACAGTTATTTAAAGACTTTTATGGACAGCTTGCGTTTCTATGGTAATTATCCTGATTATAGATGCTTTGCCGGTGTTTTGATGGCCCGTATTGATCCTTGGGGCAATGTTTATCCGTGCCTTGAACAGCATGTACGGGCAGGCAACATAAAAGATCGTTCTTTTAAAAGTGTATGGCAATCAAGTGCCTTTAACGATGAGCGCCACCGCTTGCGAACCAAGCGTGATTGTAAATGCTGGTACAACAATACTGCCCTGATCGGTTATTACGGCAATCTTTTGAACCGGACAACCTTTAGCCGTTCTTGTTCCGGCAGCCGCTTTGATCACCCTTTTCCAAAGGCTATATCTTGATACATTAGTAATTGCTCCATTACAATTTAGCCTTTAGGCCGTAAATCCCGCAAGCTTTAGCTTTGGCAGTACGTCAATAACAATGAATCAAGGAGCGTTATGACCGATTCGGTATCTCTTGCCTATGGTGAGTCCAGCATGAGTTTTGATTTCAAAGGGCCTGTAACAATTTTAAACGCCAATGAACCGTCCCCAAATTATAGCCCCAAGCTTTTTGGCAGGGATTTGGAGTCATATCTGGCCAAGGCAGAGCTGAATCTTGGACGTCCGGTTATAGTTGTCGCTGATAAAACCAGGTTATGCGGTTACAAAGAGTATTTACCCGTACTGGCAGACGCATTATTGGCCCGTGGCGCCGATGCCGGCACGATTCGTTTTTTGATTGCCTATGGCGCCCATGACCGGCAAAGTGACGCTGAGTGCGAGCACTGCTACGGCCAGCTTTACAGCCGATTCAAATGGATTCATCACCAATGTGATGCGCAACTCGAATTTGTTGAACGCGGACGCACCAGACGCGGTACTCCCATAAGAATTCGTCCAGATGTCATGGATGCCAGTTGCCTGATTACATTTGGAGCTATCTCTCATCATTATTTTGCCGGATATGGCGGCGGGCGTAAGCTTATATTTCCGGGATTGGGTGAAAAAAAAGCCATCTATCACAATCATGGATTATTTTTGGATCGGGATCATTTGCGCCTGCATCCTGACTGCAGACCCGGATTTTTGCATGGCAATCCACTGGCTGAAGATTTAGCTGAATATGAAAATCATCGTCAGGCCGATTTGGCAATTCACGGAATTCTGGACAGTCATGGCCGGGTATGCAAACTGTTGATTGGCCGGGGGCAGGATCATTTCCGGTCAGCGTGCGGCATCCATGGCAAACATTATGAAACACTATGCAAAGATCAATTCGATATGGTTTTGGCTTCCTGTGGCGGTTTTCCAAAAGATATCAATTTTATCCAAAGCCATAAAGGCTTTCATCATGCGGCCGCTTTCGTCAAAGACGGAGGGTGGTTGATCCTGCTTGCCCAGTGCAAGGACGACGTAGGCTCCCGGACTTTTTTGCCGTGGTTTGAGTTAAATAGTTGGCAGGACGCATTTGATCTCCTGGCGGCTGACTATGCAGGCAACGGAGGCACGGCACTGGCAACCATGGCGAAAACCAGACGCATCCGGGCAAGCATTGTGACGCAATTGCCCCGGCAGATAGTTAAAAAAATTGGTATGATAAAATTGTCTTATTCTAAGGCTCGTCAAGCGGTGCTGTCACACAAAGGAGCTTTGGCGTTGATTCCCAATGCAAGCATGATGGTTGGTGTAGCTGAGCAGGCAGTTTTATGAAAAAAGATTCAAAGCATGTTGTGAATTTTGATCCGCTTCGGCAACAGGTAGCCGGTGAAGTGCATACCGATGCAGTACGCCGGTATATGCTTTCTACAGACGGCAGCATCTTCCAGAAAATACCGGCAGGCGTGGTCTATCCAAAATCCGCCGCTGATATTCAGGCCGTGGTGCGGTTTGCAGCCGGAAATGGCCTGAGCGTACACCCACGCGGGGCCGGCAGCGGATTATGCGGATCTTGTATCGGTGACGGTATAGTCGTTGATTTTTCTAAATTCATGAACCGGTTGATCACGTTAAATCTTCAAGAGCAATGGTTTGAATGTGAGCCCGGTTTCCGTTTGGGCGAACTGCAAGAGCGCCTCAAAAGCAGCGGATTGTTCTTTCCTCCTGACCCTTCAAGCGGCGAATATGCTTGCTTCGGCGGTATGTTTGCAACAAATGCCAGCGGAGCACATTCCGTTAAATACGGAAATGTGGCCGATTATGTGCTTGATGCTCAGGTTGTTTTTGCAAATGGCGGAACACAGCGGCTATCGGAAATTGAAGCCATGCCCCCTGAAAACCTGCCGCCCCATCTGAAAAAATTAGTTCAGCTTTATCTTTGCCACGCTGACGTTATCGAAGCCGCCTATCCGCCGATTGCCTGCAACGTAGCCGGATACAATTTACGGCAACTTGTTCAAAACAACCGGTTGCGCCTTCATCGGCTTTTAACCGGTTCTGAAGGCGCATTGGGAATTGCCGTGCGGCTGAAGTTTCAACTGATCAAAAAACCTTTGGCTGATAGTTTGGTGGTCGCCTATTTCACCGATATTGTCAGTGCTGCCCGCGCCACCCAGATTGCCATGAAGCTAAAGCCTTCCGGCATTGAAATTATGGATAAATCATTGTTGGAATTTGCCCGGGCCGGTGATGACGTTTTAAAAAGAAAGATCCCGGCGGGCATTGACAATGTTCTGCTCATGGAATGGGATGGCGCTAACAAGCAAACATGCAACCGTTTAGCTGAAACCATTCAGCGCGATTTGAAAAGCGCCGGACTGGGTCATCAGGTTTATACCGCTGTTTCAAAACAAGAAAAAGAAAAATTTTGGGCCTTGCGCAAGGCCGCTGTTCCTATTCTTTACAAGCTCAAAGGCCAGCGCAAAATCCTTGCCCTGGTAGAGGACGCCGCTGTTGACCTGACGCAACTGGTTCCTTATTTTAAGGGCATTTACGCTATTTTTGATCGTTTTAAAGTGCCGTTTGTACTTTACGGCCACATTGCCAAGGGCTTGATGCATACCCGTCCATTACTTGATTTAAAGAACCCGGATGATGTGGCGCTGTTGCAACCCATTGCCGATGCCGTATATGAACTGGTCGACCGCCTTGACGGAACCGTGTCCGGCGAGCATGGAGACGGGCGTTTACGCAGCGCTTATCTTATGCGTAAGTATCCTGAAATTTATCCGCTTTTTCAGAAAACCAAATCTTTATTGGACCCGGAACGAATTTTAAATCCGGATATTAAATCCTTTCAAGGCGCCGGTCAGATGGCCGTTGACCTGCGCTATGGTGGCAATTACCAGGCTAAGCCATTGGAAAACCTGCAGCTTTATTGGGACAAACCTTTCATGCAAGAGGTTGAAGGGTGTCACGGCTGTTCCAAGTGTACTACGATCACCACGGCTACGCGAATGTGTCCGGTTTTTAAATTTACCCGGGATGAAGCCGCTTCTCCAAAGGCCAAAGCGAATGTACTGCGGGCCATGATCAGCGGCGTTTTCAAAGACAAAGACATCTATGGGCAAAGCTTTCAGAATGTCATGAGTCAATGCATCAATTGCGGGAGCTGTTTTGATGAATGCCCTTCCAATGTAAATATTCCCAAACTTGCATTGGAAGCCAAGGCTCAATTCGTCCGCAAGTACGGGTCTGCCTTAATAGACACCTTGACTGCCAATGTGGAGACAGCCGCCCAATGGCTGCATAAACTGTCACCGGTAATTAGCCCCTTGGTCAACCAACCGAAAATTCACAACCTGACGAGCCGGCTGACGGGTCTTGCACGCCAACGGCCTATGGTAAGTTTTCATAAACAATCACTATATGAACGGCTGCCCCGTTTAATACCGGGGCAGGGACCTAAGATCCTTTATTATGCAGGCTGCTACGCCGGATATATCCGCCCTCGCCTCGGGCAGGCCGCCATTGACGTGTTCAAGCACATGGGAATGCAAATCCATCTGCCGCCGCAGCATTGCTGCGGCCTGCCGCACTTGTCCAAGGCGATGGTCTCTAAGGCCCGGATTAAAGCCGAGGCAAACCTGAAGTCATGGGCAGGCCTGGTTAAGCAGGTGGATCATATCGTAGTGACCTGCTCTTCGTGTGGATATTCCTTGATTAAGGACTGGTTCTATTTGCTCGACCGTAAGGAGGCTGAACAGGTTAGCGTCAAACTGACGCACATTTCCGACCTGCTCATCCAATATCGTCAACGTATACAGTTTAATCCTTTGCCCATCACCATAGCATATCACCAGCCTTGTCACTTGAGGCTGCAATCCGGGGCGGCAAGCTCGGTGAGGATGCTTTGTTCAATACCGAATCTAACTGTTAATGATCTTCAAAGCCACTGTTGCGGAATGGCGGGAAGCTGGGGTCTCACTTCAGCCAACTATCATCTGAGCAAAACCATTGGCTCCGAGATGATCCAGCGATTAAACACCAGCAGCGCCAGCTATGGCGTCACGGATTGCCCCACTTGCCAGATGCAAATGGAACATTTGGGGAACCTTCAGGTTCTACACCCGATTGAGGTCGTGGTCCAAACGTTGTCCGGCAACAACTTATAAAAGCGCTTAACCAGAATCAGTTAACGTGTTCCCAAATTAAGATCAAAAAGGCTCTAAGGAAAATATTTAATCTGTTGAGGATGTAACTATGCCGATATTACGCTGAATTTTGATTTTTTTGGAATTTTCAGTAAGCGCTGTCTCATTGTTTTTAACCATCTTTATGTTTGGAAAACGAACTCAAATGCAATCAAAATTGCAGCCAAACAAAATACAGGGTTTGCATCTTTCACACTCATTAGTTTATTATTAGCCTTTAAGGCTATGATCTTTACCTTGAATCTAAATGCCTGAAACAGGCTGCCCCAACGTTGCCATCCTATGAATTCTGAAGGAGGATTACCCGTGAAAACCCTGATCAATGTTTCTAATCGGTTGCCGATTACCATCGGTGATAAAATTACACGGTCGTCCGGCGGGTTGGTTTCAGCCTTGGAGGACTTGAATGAAACATTTCAGTTAAAATGGGTCGGGTGGGCGGGAGGAAATATTTCCGATTCATCCCAGAAAAAGAAAATCGCCAAAGAAATCAGGAAAGCTTTCAATTATTACGTAATTTTTCTCGAAGAAAAAGACGCCGTCAACTATTATAACGGATACTCGAACTCAAGCCTTTGGCCGTTGATGCATTACATGACAACCTATAGCCGATATGAAACCGAATGGTTTGAAGCCTACCAGAGGGTAAACCATCAATTTGCAGATGCGGTTATTCAACAGGTTCGTCGAGGTGATCAAGTATGGGTGCATGACTATCATCTTATGTTGCTGCCTGCTATTTTAAAAGACAGATCGCCGGATTTAAAGGTCGGATTTTTCTTGCATACTCCGTTTCCTTCTTCCGAAGTATTCCGCTGTCACCCCAACCGGGAAGAGCTTATGAACGGGTTGCTTGGAGCGGACCTGATCGGTTTTCAAACCTTTGGTTACTTGAGGCATTTTCGAAGTACGGTTCTGCGTGTGCTGGGAATTGAATCGGAAATGCAACTTATTGTCTGCAAAAACCGCAAAACAGCTCTTGGCGTTTACCCTATTGGCATTAATGCAGGGAAATTTTCAGAAGAGCTAAACTCTTCGGTATATGCAAAGCATTTGGCTGATTACCAGAAAGTATATAAAGGAAAGAAAATCGTTCTCAGTGTTGACCGGCTAGACTACACGAAGGGTATTCTTCAGCGTTTGGACGCCATAGAACAGTTCCTTAGCCAGTATTCTCATAAAGATAAAATTCTATTTATTTTTATCAGTATTCCTTCGCGTGAATCTGTCGAAGCATATCAAGTGCTTGTGGACGAAGTTCAAGGGCGCGTAAGTCAAATTAACGGGAAATACTCAACTATTAAAAATGTGCCTTTGAATTATATTCAACACTCCATCGGATTTAGCGAACTATGTGCGCTTTACTCATTGGCGGATGCATGTCTTGTGACACCCATCATTGACGGTATGAATCTGGTTGCCAAAGAGTACATCGCCTGCCAAAAAGAAAAAAACGGGGTTTTGATTTTAAGTGAATTTGCCGGCGCCGCCCAGGAGTTGCCTAATGCGCTCATCGTTAATCCTTACGACCCTAAGCAAATGGTTGAGCAATTGAACATGGCCCTTAAAATGGATGAAGATGAAAAAAGAAGACGTTTAGAACCTATGAAAGAAAGGGTGTTTTGCTATGATGCAGCTTACTGGGCAAAAGTATTTTTAAACGATTTATCCAGCCAAGCAAATAGTGAGGTGGAGATGGTCAATCTTCAAAGGATATCTTTAAAAGATATTCAGCCTCTGATAAAAGCAAAACGGGTGGCTTTGTTTCTGGATTATGATGGCACCTTGGCTGAGTTAAAGAAAAAACCGTCGGATGCAAAGCCCAATCGCGCAATCAAAAACTTGTTTGCCAAACTTGAACACTTTCCACAGACGGATGTTTACATCACCAGTGGACGGAAAAAAGAAGAGATGATAAATTGGTTCGGGGATTACAATTTTACCCTGATCGCCGAACATGGATTTTTCTATAGTCTTCCAAGATTAAAAAAATGGGAAGCATTCGACAATAGCGCCGATTTATCCTGGATGGAAAAAATCATAGAGGTCTTCAATCACTATTTTGGTATGACGCCGGGCAGTTGTGTAGAGGTGAAAACATCCTCCGTTGTCTGGCATTACCGCCAGTCTGACCCGGAATTTGGCACATGGAAAGCCAATCAACTGGTTGCGGAACTCTACGAGATGCTCTCAAATTTACCTGTAGAAATTCACCATGGAAAAAAAATTGTCGAAGTCTGTTCCATACACATCAACAAAGGAATGGCTATGGAATATTTTATTAACAAAAATAAATATGATATGGCGTTATGCGCCGGTGACGATGAAACGGATGAAAGCATGTTTCGCATCACAGGTGATCGAATTACAAGCATAAAGGTAGGCCCTGGTAAAACGTATGCCGGCTTTAAGGTCGACAGCCCTGCCAAGTTCCGTCAATTTCTGGCGCGCCTGATAGAAAAGCGTAAAGGAAAGAACTTATGACAAATCAAATGAACTACGGTGTAATCGGAAACTGTACTAGTGCTGCATTGGTTTCAAAAAATGGCTCTATTGAGTGGTGCTGCATGCCGCAGTTTAATTCACAAGCTATATTTGCAAAACTTTTAGATAGAAATATTGGCGGAGAATTTGCGATTCTCGTATCCAAGGATTATCATATCAAACAGTCTTATAAATCTCGAACCAATATTTTGGTAACAACCTTTACTCAAGGCCGTAACCATTTTGAAGTCCTTGATTTTATGCCGCGATATTACCGGCAAAACCAAAAATGCTACTGTCCGCCGGATATTATTCGATATATCCGCCATATTTCAGGAAAACCTAAGGTTCGTATCCATTACAATCCCCGGCCTTGCTACGGTCAGTATGACGTAAAAACAGAAGTGCGCCAGCAATACCTAAAAATAAGCACGTTGAAAGGATCTTACGAGTCAGTTTATCTTTACTCGGACATTGATCTATCTACAATCGCCGCTCGCGCTCCGGTTGTAATCCGAGAAAATTGTTTTTTGCTGCTGAGCTACAATCAGAAACTAACCGGCCTAGACATTGATAGCATAGATTTGGAATACCAAAAAACCAAGGTCTACTGGATGAACTATTCTGCCAATACAAGGCAATTTTCTGTTTACAATGATGAAATCCAGCGCAGCGCCCTGGTGTTAAAATTGTTGTCCTATCAGAAAACCGGCGCAATATTAGCCGCCCTGACAACCAGTTTGCCTGAAGAAATAGGCGCTGAGCGCAATTGGGATTATCGCTATTGCTGGTTACGTGATGCCTCCATGACCATTGCCGTGCTAACCAGGTTGGGCAATTATGAAGTGGCTCACCGTTTTTTGAGTTTCATTCTTGGGGTAATTCCTTTCAAGAATGAAAAAATTCAAATTATGTATGGCATCAATGGAGAAAAAAAATTAACCGAAAAAATTCTCGACTGGCTTCAAGGCTATGAAAATTCAAGGCCGGTTCGTATCGGCAATGCCGCATATTATCAAAAACAAAATGATATTTTTGGAGTATTGCTTGATGCCATCTATCAATACCTGAGTATTTATCAACGTGAAACAGGAGAAGATCGTGAAGATATCTGGACTGTTGTGCGAACACTTGCCCGGCATGTGCAAAAAACATGGCATAGCAAAGATTGCGGTATTTGGGAGTTCAGGAGCAATCCGAAACATTTTACCTTTTCCAAGGTATTGAGTTGGGTGGCAATGGATCGCGCCATGAAAATTGCCGAGTATTTTAATATGCCAAAGTATGCCCAAATATGGAAAAACATCGGCGATACGATCAAAACCAATATTTTAAAAAATGGATGGAATTCGGAAATAGGTGCTTTTACGCAGGCTTATGGTGAGCCCTATCTTGATGCTGCCAACCTGTTGATGGAGCAATATGGATTTATCTCAGCCGATGATCCTAAATATGTAGAAACTGTTCGTTTGTCTCTGGAGCATCTGAGCCGCGATGGCCTGATGTATCGTTATCGAAATGCCGATGATTTCGGTGTGCCCTCCTCCTCATTTACGATTTGCACATTTTGGCTGATTAAAAGCCTGCATAAAATTGGTGAAACCAGCCTTGCCGAAGAGTTATTTAAAAAAGTTCTTTCTTACAGTAACCATGTCGGACTTCTTAGCGAAGATATTGATTTTACCACCAAGCGCCTTCTTGGAAATTTTCCACAAGCATACAGCCACCTTGCCTTAATTGATACCGCAATAATATTTAACGGCGATAGTGTTTCAGATGTAAGGATTTCGTAATTATTTGAAAAAAGAGAGCATAGAAGGAAAAGGAGCAATCGACCAATGATTCCACAAAGAAATCGTTATTATTTTTCAAAGACCCCCCCTTCTTTTTCAAAGACCCCTCCTTCTAATGATTATTATTTTGTGCAAAACTTTGATAACAAAGCCCCTCTTAATAAGATCGAGCCTTTGTACGGGAAGGTTAAATCACATTCAAAAAGTAACGATTTTGATGAGAAAAAATACAAAACAGATGATCAAAGCATAGAAAGTTTCAGTATGAGCAGTATCAGCTCCTTTGCATTACCCAGTAGTTGTAGTATGAGCGAGATAACGTGCTACTTGTGGCCTTCTATGCCCAGAGTTGCGGTATTTATGAATCACTTGCCCAAACATCTATATATGCAAAACCAACCTTATCCCGGTCAGTATTTGGTTATTGAGTCAAACCAACCAATTAATAAGATAAGCCCAATTAAAGGCCCACTAATTTTGCCTGCACCGCAAAATAGAAATTCTATTGGGGAAAGAGGAAGGTTTAATTATAAAAAAAATTTCCAAGAAAAAAGGTCATTATCATTATGATATAAGGCGAAAAGAAGAATAGAATCAAATCTGCTCTTGACTCACCCTTAAATGGCTGAGCCCTTTATTAAAATCCGGGACTCCAAATCCGCACTCCAAATCCGGGTGCTGGGGGGGTCGAGTTCCTCCTGGCCTGCCATCTTCAGGGCCAAAAAATCTAATAAATTCTTGCAATCAAAAATTGGTTTTTGTCTGTTCCGCAACCTTGCCACGTTATGGTTTCATACAAGCCGTGGTAGAAGGCGGCGTTCTTCCACACATTCAATACGGCCTTCAGCTTCCATTTCGCTGGTCAAAATTTCCATGGTTTCATGTATGATAGTGTCATTGATAAGGTTGCCGGCCTTGTGGGTGAACAGCGCCCCGCGATTTCCCGGACTAAAAAAGATTAGATTTTTTTCAAGTTTTTTGTTTTCCATAGATATCACCCCCCCCCTCTTAATTTGGCTATTGACTATGGAGCGGAACAGACAAAATATGTTTATGGAATGTTGTAATATTTAAACCATAATCCCGAGTCCTGACTGCCGGAGGTTTTTTTGTTGCGTTACACCTGCAGTCCCGGTTTTGATTCGTTCAATATTTAAAAGCTTACCATTGGGAACGTTTGCTTCATATCGTCGTGAACGAGAAGTGGAGGTCAGATTCGATTGCGGCGTTGCGTGAATATTAAAATGATATCAGAAATAGATTTTATTTCAAATGATAGAGGAAAAAATTAGAAAAAGCTGTCAAAATTTTTGTTCGAGACCGGGTGCGAGAGCAGCTTTTTTATAATTTTTAACACAAATTATACGCCCGTGTGCATTATTGCCGCCTGCAGATGATGACCTTTTGCAATATATAGCTTGCGGGGCTGCTAAGTTTGACAAAAGCCCTTTGATTACGGAACCTTTAACGCCACCTCAATGGCAAACTTGCCGTCATCGGTTTCGCAAGGTATAAAGATGATGGGAACCCCCCTTGGATAGGCAACTTCGTGTTTTCCTATGATAATACTGGGGACCGATACCGAGGTGTTACCTTCCGGGAATCCTTTTTTGGCGTCTCCGGCCAGCATGTTTGCGATTTCACCAATAGCATCCTTGCAATCTTCGTCCACCTGCGTAATTTTTTCATCAAGCAGCGCTGAGGCCAACCCCAAGGCTACGGATTCGGAAAAGCTGACTGTGACACATCCGGTTATATCACCAGTGATGCCTATTATGCCGCTGATCTCATATGGGGTTAACCCTTCCTTTTTTAACGCTGGCTTGCCTATCCTGAAAGGCACGTCAATCATGGTTTCGAAAACATTCTTTACAGCGGACAGAAAAGGATTTATATATTTGACATTCATTTAAATCACCTATTCTTAAAAATCCGTTTGTTAGAAAATATTTTTTTATGCCTTAAAAGATGCAAGGCGTACCATATTGCCCGGATTGGATTTGTTCTCAAACCGCGTCAAACGCTGCGGCCATTGACTCAACAAACGAAAACTGATCTATATCACTGGATATATGAGTGATTTGCAGCTCCCATGCCCTAAAGACTTCATGTTGCAACGAAAAAAGGGTTCACCTTTTTAGTTTTCATATAGGCACTGTTTATCAGTGATAAAAAGTAAAAAAATTATAACATCGGCTCCTGTCAATCTCAAAAGATTTTTTGTCTCTTGCAAAGTAAAGATTCGTGTTCAAGGTGGTTTTGCCTGCACAAAATAAAACACAAGGATTATAAAAAGGAGAGGATTTGAATGGCCAGAAATCCCAAAATAGTACGCATTAACAATGCGTTGCTGAAATAAATATTCTTAAATTCGCCAAAGTGGAACAAAAACAATCAACTATACCTTAACATAAGAGCAGAGCTTTGAAGGCTGAATGAATTTTTGTAAGCAAAAATCTTGCTCCAAGACACAACAAATGATAGCATCGCCACCTAACATTTAGAAGAAAGTGTTCAGTTGTAATCAATAGAGTTAAAGTATTGCTATGGACAATGAAAATGAAGACTGAAACTGCCTGTCAACGATCCCCTGTCTGCAAGCGATATTATCTTACCGGAATAAGGCGATTTGTGTTAAAGAATATACCGTCTTGTATGTCTTTTTTCCCGTCTTGTGCGTTATGCCAAAGCCCGAATACGTTAAGTATGCAAACTGATCATCAATCTTTGGCGCGTCTTGAATACGAAAAAAAATCCTGCTCAATCTGGTATATTCTTTTCCGCCAATCGCCTAAGTTCTTATTTTCTCATTTTTTTTTTAATATCGGATACAAAACCAATTTAATTCAAATTTATCCTTCATGCCGAGAAGACTCCTTGCTTCGCGTAGCGAAGGTGGGGGAGCAGTCACTACTAATGAGGTCTGTATATGAATGTTAGAGCCTGCGCAAATACAATACTTGCTCGTATGGATGCGTATATAAACCTGGATCAAGATTCTTCTCTTGCTCCGGATTGGTTGGAATCTGTTCATATTTCAAAAAAAGATGTAGTTGGAATTTATCAAGGAAAAACCGGCAAACCTGATCACGCTGTAATTATCGCAGACAAAGGGCTTTATGTTCAGTTGGACAACCAGTTGCACTTATTGCCTTATAATTCAATCATGATAGAGCTTCCCTCAAAAGATTCAGAATTATCCGGAATGGTTGTTCGCATAAAAGATAGCGTCAAGGTGCATTTGCGCATTGATTACAATGATAGCGATGTCTTTATTTTTTGGCGATTTGTCATGAGAGTTCGTGATTTATTACACAGCTCCCGGTCTTCGGAAGAGAAAAAAGCCGGCATATCTTAAGATTATCCAGCGAGAATTCCCGGTAATTTATCGCCGGGAGCAGGCACTAAATTTGGATACCCCCCTTGACCTTTGAGATAAGCTGTTCCAGAAAGAATGCATGAAAATTTTATTGATTTATCCTTTTTTTCTGGAAGAACGCGTTCATGAGGAGGAAATTGCGGCTGTACCGATAGGGGTATATTACGTAGCCGCCCTTTTAAAGGATCACGGCTATGATGTCGAGGTGATCAATTGGCACGGATCACGGCAACATCAAAACCGGATAAGACAGACGCTTTTAATAAAAAAACCTGATATCATAGGGTTTTCTATAGTACACGCAAACCGCTGGGGCGGTATCGACATCGCACGCCTGGCAAAATCCATCAATCCTGATGTAAAGGTTGTGTTCGGCGGTATCGGAGCCACCTTTTTATGGAGGCACCTGCTTACCCATTTTGAACATATTGATTATGTGGTTCTTGGCGAAGGCGAGCGCACTTTTTTAGAGCTGGTTCGAACGCTGGAATGCCGCAACGGACATTCTCCGGCTCTGGATACGCTGCCGGGGCTTGCGTTGCGGGTAGACGGCAAACCTTTCAAGACAGCACCGGTGAAACCTATTGAAAATTTGGACCAGTTGCCGCCTCCGGCCCGCTATTTTGACTTTCAGCACATTGCCATGACTCGCGGGTGCCCCGGACGTTGCTCTTTTTGCGGCTCTGTCAGGTTTTGGGGGCGGCGGGTTCGTTCGCACTCGGTTGCTTATTTTGTAAATCAATTGGAATTGTTGTCTGCAAGGGGTATCACTTTTTTATATTTTTCCGATGATACATTTACCCTCAAGCCCAAACGGGTCATTCAGGTGTGCCGGGAAATTATCCGCCGCGGTCTGAAAATTACCTGGCAGGCCATTTCAAAAGTTAATAGCATTAACGACGATATGCTCTATTGGATGCGCAAGGCCGGTTGCATTCAGATCAGTTTCGGTGTGGAGAGCGGTGCGCCGGAAATTCGCAATCTGTTGTGCAAGGATATTCAAACAAAGCAGATTCGGCCTGCTTTTAAAAGCTGTGTGCGATACGGTATTCTGGCCCGCGCTTACTTTATTTATGGAGCACCGGGGGAAACTTGGCAAACGATTAACGCCACTATGGATTTGATATCTCAAATTAAGCCGCTAAGTGTTATTTTTTACATTATGACGCTTTTTCCCGGAACAGAGCTTTACGAGAACTACCTGAAAAAAAGCGGCCTTACGGATGATATTTGGCTCCAGCGAATTGAAGATCTGCTCTATTTTGAAAGTGATCCAGGCCTGGATAAAGAAACCATATTGGCTTTTGGCAAGCGTTTACGCCAGCACTTCCAGCTTGGGCTGCCTGAATTCGCCCTGGATATAAAGGTTGCTGAAAATGATAAACTCAAAGCACAGCGAGCCGACTTTTTATCTCGGCTGGCCTTGACTTTCAGCCATGGCGATTATTCCAACCTGCAGAGCACACCCGCCCCTTTGAAGGTAGCCCGGATCCTGTTCGAGCGTGCGCTAAATCTTTGTCCGGATCACCGGGCTTTTTGGGGGCTGGCTTTGATATATCAACAAAAAGGGCTTGAAGAAAAAGCTGAAACACTGCTCAAAAAAGGGCTGAAACATTTTCCCGGCAGCAAGGAATTAACCCTGAATCTGGCCAATTCTTATTTTAAACGGGCAGATTACCGTAACGCCCTGGATGTGTTAATTGCTCTGGAGGCCCAACCCGAAGTCTGGCCGCAGCTCATTCACTGCTATCAGGCTTTGGGCAATATGCCCAAAGCCCGGAGCTATTTTGAAAAATTGCAAGCAAATTCAACGAGCACTAATTATCAAGGATGAATACATTTGCAAAGGACACAACCGCTATAGAAAAAATAGTCCGTAAACCGGTTCGATATGAAGTGAAAATCCCGGCCGATTTGTTAATACCTCAACTTTGTAAGGAAATTAAGATTCTTAATTTCCGGCAGGAGCTATCATGATTTAATGAATCAAGTTAGCTCCTTTTTCTGTAAGCTGGAGTTTAGGAACTGTCCCTTTTTCATATTTTAGAACTCCTTGAGCTGCAAGTTGACGTATGGCTTTCTCAAAATCCTTACGTTCAAAAGAACTAAGTATGGGCAGATATTCCTGCTTTAGCCATTCTTCGGGCAGCATATCGTCTTCTTCGCCGCCAATGGCTCTGAATTTATCAAGAATATCCTTTTTTATGTCCTTGATATCTCTACTCATCATAACGCACCCTTTTATAACAATGTTGCTACCGGCTCCGGGACCGTTATTTAAACTGTCCCTGATTCCTAAATCATTTTAAACGAACTAAAATAGTACCCTTTAATCAAATTTCAAGTCCATAAACGGCCTATTTTTTAAAATTAAAGCGTACCTGTGATACACGGACAGAGCGTTGAAATTTTATTAAATAAATTACCTTTCGATTTAATAATAATCAACACTAATAACTTATATAGGCTGTCCCTATATGCCAAAAAATGACATGATGCAACGAAAATTATTAAGACGCTTTTAGAATTTGTTTAAGATTATAAAATGGCCGAATTCATCCTTTAGGCAAAGGGGGGGGAACTGATCCGAAAAATGCTGTCAGTTCAGGTTGGTTTCCAGCCGGTTGCCAATCGGGCATACCCTGTTTCCATATCAGTGTTTTCCTATTGAGCTGGCCGTTTTGGATCATGTGTTTAATGTCATCGGCAGAAAAGGGACCGGCTTGCTGGTTGTTAATGGCTGCATACCATTGCACAGATTGTGGCAAAGGCGGCGGCCCGGATTGCTGTCCCTCGGATTGCTGGTTGACCTGTCCGGATTGTTGCGAAGCGCCTTGCATAGCGCCTCCCATGATATTACCCATTCCCACTCCGGCAAACATACCCATGGCGTTACCTGTCGCGTTGGGGTTGTTGGCCATGGATTCAATGGCTTCAGCAGTTTGAAATTGAGTATATGACTGCAGGTTTCCCACAACTCCCATTTGAGTCCTTTTATCCAATGCTTTTTCAACCGCTTGCGGAACAGAGATATTTTCAATTAAAAACTTAGTCAGGGTGACGCCATACGCTTGAAATTCGGGTTGCAGCTTATTTAATAACAGGTCTCCCATTTCGTTGTAGTTGGCAGCCAGGTCCAACATGGGAATTTTTGCCTCGGCCAGGGCGTCTGCGAAACGGCTGGTCAAAATATTTCGCAACTGGCCGGTGATTTCGTCTGTGTGGAACCACGAACCTGTTCCGGCAATGTGCATGATAAAAAGGCCGGGGTCGTTTACCTGAATACAATATGAACCAAAGGCGCGCAGGCGTACGGGACCGAATTCGGCGTCACGCATCATAATGGGATTTTTGGTTCCCCACTTCAAGTCGGTGAACTGCCTTGTACTGACAAAAAAAATATCAGATTTAAAAGGTGAGTCAAAGCCGTATTTCCAGCTTTTCAAGGTGGTTAAAACGGGTATATTTCGAGTAGTCAACTCTGCGCTCCCAGGGGCGAATACATCGCCCAACTCGCCTTCATGCAAAAAAACAGCTTCCTGGCTTTCGCGTACGATGAGCTGAGCACCGTTTTTTATTTCATTATCGCCTCGTGGAAATTTCCAAACAAGGGTGTCACCGGTATCGTCAGTCCATTCAATTACATCGATAAACTGACCTTTAACCTTATCCCATAATCCCATCTTTTACCTCTTAGCTCTTATACAGTTTGCTTATCGTGGTTAACACAAAATTGAAAATTGTATCATTGATGATAAAAACCTAACACCAGCTTAAAAAGGTGTCAAACTCATCTGACGTATTAACAAAGATAACGGCATATTTATTCTTTATACCAGCAAGACTTTTTCCTTGGCGCAGCGAAAGCGGCGGATGAATCGGTATTTTTCTATAAATTGACGATGATAATATTTTTTTTGTATTTGGTATGCGTGCAAATTAGTCCTCGAAAATTTTTCAAATATCGAATCTGTCCAGCAAAATCTCAAATTCCGGCGTTGGAAAACCAGTTTTCCATGTGCCGGTATTTGTACAACTTCGAACCTTCAGGACAGAATTGATACGCAAAAAAAAGACAATATTCCGGTTGCCTATAACGATTTGGTTAAAAAATTGCCTGACCTGAAAAAACAGAGCCCCTAGTTTAAATCCGTCTACTCTAAATTTATATACTATCAGGTGTTGCAAAATGTTTTGAAACGCCCGGACAAAGGTTTCCAATCGTTTTTTCAAAGGACAAAACAAGGCGGGATTACAACGCAGCAATCAATATTTCGCGTATCGGGTGTCGATATGATAGCGGCTAAAGGCCGCTTAGAAGCCCTCTTTTTCGTGTAACGAAGGCGGGGGAGCAGTCACAAAAAAAATGTTTGTAATAAGCTTGAGGCCATTTTATTATGACATTGTTTGGATTCTTAAAGAATTGTCCACACCAATAGTTTATCTGTCTGAAATCTGGCGTAATTTAATCCTATTATAATTTCGAAGGAACTTTTGAAAATCAATTTTTCGTTAACAGATGAACCTATGCTTACTGGGTATCGGTTATCAGGTTTTTTATATTAGCGACTGCTCCGGCGGCGAACGGTTTGTAATTTTCGCCGAACAACGGGATATTTGCGGCTTTCAAGACCTTAATTCTAAAAAGTTAAAAAAAAATTTATGAGCAAAGTAAAATTATGAAAGAAAAACCTGCTTACGAAGAGTTAGAACAAAGGATAAGTGATTTAGAAAACGAAAAAAATAAGTGGCAATTGGCTGCACTTTCTCTTCCACAAGATAGTCATGTTATGAAGATAGGGGCAGATGCAACCAAAAGAAATCAGATTGAAAATGCGGCAAAAGAAAGTGAAATTCGATACAGAAGCATTTTTCATCACACCAATGATGGTGTCGCTGTATATAAAGCAGTAAATGATGGTCAGGACTTCATTTTTACTGATTTTAATCCTGCCGGTGAAAAAATTGATGGTATCAGCAAAGATAAAGTGGTTGGAAAAAGTATCCGGCAACTATTTCCGGCAGTAAAAGAGTTCGGCCTTTTTGATGTTTTCCAAAGAGTTTGGAAAACGGGAAAGCCCGAAATTTTGCCAATTGCCCATTACAAAGACGACAGAATCTCAGGATGGAGGAAAAATCACGTTTATAAGCTGCCTTCGGGTGAGATTGTCGCAGTTTATAGAGATGAGACAGAGCGCAGGCAAGCTGAGCATAGCCTGAAAAAGGCGAAAAATGAATTGGAGCACAAGATTAAGCAACGCACTGCCGAATTAAGTGACGCCAACCAGCAGCTTACCCTGCAAATAAATGAACGTAAAAAAATTGAAGTCGAATTACAAAATTCCATCTTGCAGTGGCGGTCAACCTTTGATGCTGTGAGCAGCGGTATCTGCCTGCTTTATCTGGACGGAACTATTTTAAAATGCAATCAGGCGATGGCGAATTTTTTAAATAGAACTATTTCTGAAATCATAGGAGCTACATGCTGGAAAATAGTTCATAATACATCAGAGCCGATCCGGGAATGCCCATTTGTAAAGATGAAAGAAACACTTCGACGGGAAACAGCGATTTTACCGCTACAGGACAACAAATGGATAGAGGTGACCGTAGATCCAGTGCTGGATGAAAATAGCGATTTGAAAGCCGGTGTACACATTATAACGGATGTCACTGAACGTTTAAAAACAGAATCGGATTTGAAAATGAGCGAAAACAGATACCGGAACCTTTTTGAAAACACGGGCACCGCAACATTTGTAGTCGAAGAAGACATGACCATATCTCAGGTTAATTCAAAATGTGTTGAACTATCAGGCTATTCAAGGCAAGAGATAGTGGGCAAGATGAAGCCCATCGATTTTGTTCTTCCTCAAGATTTGGGAAAAATAAAAAAATATCATAATGAAAGATTAAAGAAGTCTCAAGGAGCACCGTCTGAATATGAGCTCAAACTTGTCGATAAATATGGGAATGTGAAAACATTACTTATTCAAGTAGGATTGATTCCCGGTACAAAACAAAGTATCGCTTCATTAATTGACATTACACCGCTCAAACGGGCAGAGGAAAAAAAGCGTAAATTAGAGGCCCACCTTCAGCAATCTCGAAAGCTGGAAGCTATTGGCGTTCTGGCAGGCGGTATCGCCCATGAGTTCAACAACGCCTTGGCCGGGCTTGCCGGTAATATTGAATTGCTTATGATGCACTTGCCCGATCATAAAAACGTTTTAAATTTTGGCGAAATAACGATGCGGTTGATTGAAAGGATGACCAATCATACCAACATGTTACTTGCCTATGGGCATGGAGGGAAATATCTGCCCAAAATTGTAAATTTGAATGATTTTGTCAAAGATACCTTAGCGATCAGGCAACACGATGTAGATCCAAAAATAAAAATCGAAACAGAGCTTTTAAGCGATATTTCTTATGTAAAAGCCGATCTGAATCAATTGCAAACGGTTTTATCCGAGGTTATTACCAATGCACTGGAGGCGATAGAACAAGAAGGTATTTTAAAAGTTCGTATTAAAGATACATCCATCAGTGAAGATAATGACGCTGATCGTTTTAATCTGCAACCCGGCAGATACGCCTGTCTTACACTCGAAGATAACGGCAAAGGCATGAATGAAGAAACCAGAAACAGAATATTCGAACCTTTTTTTACAACTAAATTTCAGGGCCGAGGCCTTGGTATGGCCGCGGTGTATGGTATTGTCAAAAACCATGAAGGCTATATTTATATTGACTCTGAATTTGGAAAAGGAACCGTGGCGCGTATTTTTTTGCCCTCGGTAAAGAACATTGAAAAAGAGACTAAGCGTGTTGATCCCGAACAGGCGCAGGATGGTGGCACAATACTCGTTATTGATGATGATGAGGTGATTTTGGAAATAGTTCATGAAATGCTGAAGAAAACGGGTTATCGCGTTTTATGTGCAAGAACCGGCAAAGAAGCAATTAGTATTGCAGAGAGTTTTGAAGATGCTATTGATCTTGCTTTTTTAGATGTCAATTTACCTGATATGGAGGGCAGCAGGATTTATCAAATTATCAAGGAATATCGCCCGAAAATAAAAGTAATTGTTTGCAGCGGTTATTCTTCAGATGGTCCGGTACAGGAAATTTTAAGCGCGGGTGCTGAAGACTTCATTAAAAAACCTTTTGCCTTTAAAGAAGTCTTTAGTAAGGTCAGGTCTGTGCTGGAAGACAAATGTGACGCATTGGAATAAACGGTAATTACCCAGCTCGCTATCTTAAATAAAATACCTGCACAGAAAAGCCAATGAACTTCAAGAGATAATTGTCTTATATATTCCATAAATCTTAAAAAAATGATAACGATAATCGGGTTTCACGATCCCCCCCCTCCCCCCCCCCTCAAAAAAAAAGGAAATGAAATGCTGAGAAAAATCATCGATATTTCAGTATTCTCAGTATTCATTGACAACGAAATTGATCAAAGCAGGTATGCCTGCCTCACAGGTAGCTGAGAAAGTCTTTCAAGCCATTGTTGATGAAAAATTTTATATTTTTACCCATCCTGAAGAAAAAGTTAAAATTCAAGCACGCATGGATGACATTGTTCAGGAGCGCAACCCGATGATTGCTCCTATGCCAGAGATGTTAAAACTTGATTAAGCTATACGAAATCGAGCCGGTAATGCTTAGGAGCATGGTTGGGTTATTGATACCGTTGCCAGCCATTTTTATAATAATTATAAAGAATTGGAGCATCGAGATGGTTGGATTCAAGCTTTTCTGGAGCACTTAGATCTTTACCAAATACAAACATGGCTTGCAAAGAGGCTTCGGTCAGAAACCGGGTGGGAATATCTACCTTCAACCTTTTCAAATCGATCTTATGCCTGGCGGCTAAAACAAAACCCCATTCGCCGAATGAAGGGATATGCACATGATAGGGGCAGGACTTGACTTTTGGTAAATCTGCATGATCCGGCATGGCTGTTTCAATGGTTTGCACGATACACCAGAATGCTTCGGGTGCGAAAAACGGAGAGGTCGCCTGAGTAGCCAGCACCCCTTTCAGACTGAGTCTTCGCACGCATAAGGCATAAAAAGATGTACTGTACAGCTTGGATAGGGATTCGCTTCCAGGATCGGGCAAATCCGCGACAATGACGTCGAAAAAATCAGTGGCGCGTTCGAGGTAAGTAAAGGCGTCCTGGTGAACAATCCTAACCTTTGGATGATTTAACGAGCCTTTGTTTAAGGCGGTCAACTCGAGACGCTGTCTTGCCAGGCGGGTCATTTCAGGGTCAAGATCGACCAGTACAATTTTTTGAACACTATCGTATTTTAATACCTCCCTGGCCGCAAGACCGTCTCCTCCGCCTAAAATCAGCACCTGCCTGGGGTTCGGGTGTGACGCCATGGCCGGGATGACCAACGGCTCATGATAGCGGGCTTCGTCAATCGAAGAAAATTGAATATTGCCGTTAAGATAAAGGCGTATGTCGTTTCGCCAGCGGGTCAGGACAATGCGTTGGTAAGGTGTGCTTTTGGCATAAACAATATGGTCCTGATAAAGTAAATCTTCCAGAAATCCCACCATACGGTTAGAAAAAAAAAGGGTAAACAACAATATCAGGGCCGCTGCAGCAAGCCGCATGCTGATCCAAAAACGTGATTTGCCAAGCAAGTATATTCCAACAGCCGCCACGGATAGGTTCATTACTCCAAACACCAGGCTGGCCCGGCTTAAACCCAAGTAGGGCAGTGCAACAAGGGGAAAAAGAAGCGCCCCGGCTAAAGCGCCAATATAGTCAAGGGCCAGCACATTGCTCAAGGCGTCCTTAAAGGCCATGTGTTGTTTGAGAATACGAATCAGCAAAGGGATTTCAATTCCGATCAACACGCCGATAATTGTACACTGGGCGTAAAACAAAATTGGAAATAATTTATCGGCAAATGCGCTTATGGTAAATAAAAGCATTGAGCTGCAGCCACCGGCAATGCCAATCCAGATTTCTATCTCGACAAATGTTTCAAGCAACCGCTTGCGGATGAATTTGGCGAAATAAGACCCCAGTCCCATTGCGGAAAGAAAAACGCCAATGACTATTGAAAACTGGGTTACGGCATCTCCTAAAATATAACTCGATACGGCTCCTGCGACCAATTCATAGACCATGCCGCAGGCGGCGATGAGAAACACAGAACCCAGCAGGATTAAGAAACCGGCTTTGGATGAGACTGGATGAGAATCTTCTTTTATCGTCAATTTCGTTTCGCTATGAATCGGCCGGATGCCATTTATGGATGAACACTAAGGGTCGTGGAAGATGCGGATGTACCACTTATGCTTGTCCTTAAATTCGGTTTCTGTGTTGCGGCAATGTGCACAGACAATGAGTAAGCACCCATTGACGCGTCTTGAAAACGAATCCAAATCCGGCGCAATAACGGTATATTGGCATCTTCCAAGACCCTAACCAATAGCCGAGGCAATGATGATAGCCAGGCCAATAATCACCGATCCGAAAATGATGCCCAGGGCAATATTTTGATCATCTTCGATTTCTTTTCGGATGGAAAACGGCGTAATTTTTTCAAAAATGAAAAAAGCCGCCGCAAATACCAGCAAACCTAAACCGGTATAAATCAATGAGAGCAAGAATTGTATAAAATGTTGTTCCATAAGTTTTTGTCCTTATAATAATCTATTTTCCACCGGAAAGACCGCCTCCCCGATAACTCCGGCGTCTCGTGCCGAAAAAAATGAAACCAGACGAACGGCTGGTGCCGACGCTATCCTGGCGCAATTGAACTCCCTGGGGATGGTTGGCCAGAGGAACACCCCATTTGGCGAAAGTACCTGTAAAAGCACCCAACGTTCCGAAACAAACAGCAGCAAAAACTAAAATACGTAAAAACTGCATTATTATTACCTTTTAATATAACTTGCGAAATCCTTAGGTTTAATCGAACTCAATGATGCCCGCCCATTTTGAATATGAGATAAAGGTGACAATCAGCAAAAAAGCGCATACACCCGCCACGAAGGCAAGCATCTTCCAGGGCAGGGCTCCGTCATATATCTTAACGGAAAGACTGTGAAGGGCGTGTTTGGCCCTAGTGGTATTTCCTTTTGCACTGACAGCTCTTACAAACAGCCGGTAATTGCCCGCTTGGGGTATCAACACAATAAATGAACGTTTCCTGCTGCCTTCAGACCAACTTTCGCCGCTCTGGGCGCCGTAGTAATATTCCATGCTGGTTTGAATATCATGCACCATTTTATCATCTTCTCTAACGATTGAGGTGATAGCTTGCATCCATGCGTTATTCAACGGCGCGTTTAGTTTAATCTTGACAGCGGTTCCGCCCCGGATGGGAAATCGATTGGTATACGCGCCTTGATCCAATTCTGCGGCGTTCAATCGTTGCTGCAAGACAAGCTCTCCGCGTCCGGCGCAATACAATGCAGCCAGGCCATTGATCAGCAATCCCAACAATGCTAACAACATCAGTTGCTTATACCATTTTTTGTTAATTGCTGTATCTGCGCCGGTATTGTCTTTCGCGGTTTGCTCAAATTCGGGTTTTCGTAAGGCCCGGGCAACGGTTTGCGGTGAAAGCCGCCATCCCATGCCATATTCCAATTCCTGATTGGACTTTTGAGCTTCGTACAGGCGTCCTGATCCGGAATCATGTACAAATTCGGCGTATTCGACGCGGTCACCTACCTGGGCCACCCACGGCAGAGCGCCGTCTACATAGTATAACTCATACTCGCCGCTGCCTTCGGAAACCCATTTTTTGTTGTCATAGGTTTTTATGACCTTGCCCCGTGCGCTTTTCAGGGGATTGCCATAGGGCATGACATGGCAGGGTTTTGTCAAAGAATAGCTTCCCTGGTATTGCCCCAGCCACATAGACCCGTGGCGCGGGTTGTACAAAAGGTATTCCTTGGTCATCTCCATGACATTGCCGTCTTCGATATAGGCCAGGCGTCCGATAACTTCAAACCGGCAGGATTTATGATAAAAGGAATCACCGATGTGAATGGCGAAATTAACGGTACGGGCTTGCTTTTTACCAAGCACCTTTTGTTCGGTGGCGGAAACATCCAGACGACTGCCGCAATACTCGCACACCACCATTTCACTGTGCTCATCCTTGACTGTCAGGCTGGCCCCGCAGGCTTCACAGCGTATGGTTTTTGGCTGGTAAGGCGGACGCGAACGGCCTTCTCGGGATTTAAACCGTGCAGAATCCATGGTTTACCACTGTACTCCTTCATCGTCGAGGGTCAGGTTTCCATAGCTGAGCCATCTGCCGATAAATATGGATGGCGGCACGGCATCGTATTCAATGCCCAATACATATTTTCCGTCAGGGCTTGTTGCATCAGCAAATTTGTATTTTTCCCCGGTCTGGGCGGCAATTGGCAGGTTGCCTTCCATGCCGATGCACTCGGCGTTGCCTACTTCATGCACGATAAATTCCTTATTTTGAAACACTATTTTTTGCCCGGGACGCACAGTTTCAAAAGAGGCCGTTTTTTGCAGGGATGTCCTGGTTTGCAGGGCCAATTCGTAATTGTCTTCAGTAAGCCAGCCAATGGAGCCGTCCTGAAATTCCAAAAACCATTCGTCCCAGAATCCACGGCCGAAGCTGTACCGTACACGGCCCATGACAATGAAACGTTTTGTATTCAAACTGCCTGCCGCTGCCCGGTAAAGCCGGGTAAAACCTTCCGGAACTATGGATTGCTTGCCGGCCAGTTCGACTTTTTGATCATCCCAATAAATTGCGCTGCCACAGTATTCACAGACCACTGTAACAATTCCAGGGTTGTGGATGCTGTGGCCGGCGCCGCACGAAGGACAGGATATGCGATCCGTGTTCATAAGGCAGCCAGCCAGTTGTTTTTATAGGTGTTATATAAGCTAAATCTTTTTTTCATTTACAAGCCTGGCAAAATGAGTAAATGACCGATCGTAGGTTCGTTCGGCGTCATTGGAAAAACAGCAACCGGGCAATTGGCGTTTTTTTAAATGATATTGGAGGCATTCGCAGCAAATTCCCTTTCGTGGGCAGGGTTCATAACTACAGTTGCAATTTTTTTTGTTTTTTTCAAGATTGCACTCCATCAAAGAGCTCCTTTCAGACCGATAACTTTAGCCACCATTCTCATTCCCATAATCGTTTCGGTAATCAGTTCCGTTCGCTCCATTGCAAGCATTTCGGCGCCCCGGTCTATAATGGTCCGGTCCACACCGGATGCGAATCGTTTGTCTTTCCATTTTTTTTTCACGGATTTGGCGGTCAAATCCAAAACGCTTTTTGAGGGACGCACCAAGGCGCAGGTGGCCACCAGCCCTGTGAGCTCATCTACAGCATAGAGCACTTTTTCCAGGTCCGTTTTAGGTTTCAGGTCAGAGCAAAGTCCCCATCCGTGGCAGACAACGGCCCGGATATAGGATTCGGGCCAATTGTGTTCACGTAAAATTTCGGCGCTTTTTTGACAATGTTGTTCCGGAAATTGCTCATAATCCAGATCATGAACAAGGCCGATGATGCCCCACAACTGTTCATCTTCACCACGGTTGGCGGCAAAATGGCGCATAACGCCCTCTACGGCCAGGGCGTGCCTGACAAGACTATCACTGGTATTGTATTGGCAAAGCAGTTCAAATGCCTCTTCACGGGTAGGTTTGAATTCTGTCATTGTGGTTTTCCCATAGAGTTTAAAGGTTTTAGCGGAAAACATAATCTTCTGAAGCCGCTATATCGGTTAAAAGCCGTTCAAATCACCCGTTAGTGTAAGATTGAGTGATTTGCAGCTTTCAAACCCCTTAATACTGCGCAATGTTATGCTGGAAAAGATAGCAATGTGTCAATACCTGTAAGATCTGACTCGTTTATTTCTGAAGTTTTTTTATCCTTGAAGCGTTCTTCTATCGAGACGATTACCCCGTAATAATTAAAGAAAATTGCGACTAATTCAGGGGTAAATTGCGTACCCGCGTTTTTTTCTATCAGAAAGAAAACTTTTTTTTCCTCCCAAGGCTCTTTTTAAAATTTTATCCGGGATGGATACTTTTCCCACGTTATGCAGCATGGCCGCCATATGTAAAATATCATGCGTTTTATCAATTTGCGCTTTTTGCTTTTGATGACGCAAAGCCCAACACTCGTAAATTTAGCATTGGGTGCGTCAAACGGTTTTGGAATAGCGGCTTGACTTTAAAGTCTATAAGATCTGGCTCAAAAACAGTTTGGTTCGTTCGTGGGTTGGGTTCTTAAAAAAATGTTCGGGCGTACCCACCTCGACAATGGCTCCGTCATCCATGAAAATCACCCGGTCGGCTACTTCACGGGCAAATCCCATTTCATGGGTCACCACAATCATAGTCATGCCTTCCTTGGCAAGGGTTTTCATAACATCAAGCACTTCTCCAATCATTTCCGGGTCAAGTGCCGAGGTTGGCTCATCAAACAGCATGATTTTTGGGTCCATGGCCAAAGCGCGCGCTATGGCCACCCGTTGCTGCTGGCCGCCTGAGAGCTGATCGGGATAGGTGTTGATTTTATCGGAAATACCTACCTTATTAACCAGGGCCATGGCTTTTTCTTTGGCCTGTTTCATGGATCGTTTGCGTACTACGGTTTGCGCCAGGGTAATATTTTCCAATACGCTCTTGTGGGGAAACAGGTTAAAGGATTGAAACACCATGCCGACTTCCTCGCGCACCTTGTTGATATTGGTTTTTGGGTTAAGGATGTCGACTTGATCAATGTAAATATGGCCCCGGTTTGCAGTTTCCAGGTGATTCAGACAGCGCAAAAAGGTGCTCTTGCCGGAGCCTGAAGGCCCGATCACAACCACCACCTCTGCGACTTTAACTTCTACAGAAATATCTTTCAATGCCATAATCTTGTGGGGCACGTAAAATGTTTTAAAAACATTTTGAACTTCTATCACTTTATTTCCAGCCTCCTTTCCATATATTGGACAAACATAGATAGCGTAAAAGTTAGCATTAGATAAAGGATTGCGCATAAAAACCAGAATTCATATGGCTGCAGGCTGAAGGTAATCGCTTCACGGGTTGCTTTAGTCAGCTCGCGAATGGCGATCATGCCCAATAACGAAGAATCTTTTATCAGGCTGATGAACTGACCTGCAAGCGGCGGCAGGATTCTTCGGATGGCTTGGGGTAAAATGATGTGCCGCAGGGCCTGTAGTCCGGTCATTCCCAAGGAACGGGCAGCTTCGATTTGCCCCCGGTGAATGGACTGGATGCCCGCCCTGACGATTTCGGTTACATAGGCGCCGGTAAAGCAAGCCAGGGCGGCAACACCGTACCATAGCGCCGGGATTTGCGACAGACCGTATTTTTTAAGCAATTCGTTGAAAAGGGTCGCTAAAACAAAGTACCAGATAAAAATTTGAACTAACAGCGGAGAGCCCCGAATCAGCTCCACATAGGTTATGGCCGACCACCTCAAGGCCGGATTTGTTGAAATCCGCGCCACACCGCCGATCAGTCCCAGGACGATACCAAAAATAATTGAATATAAACTGATTTTAAGGGTCAGGTAGGCGCCCTGCAAAAGAATGCCCGTGCCCCACTTTTTATATTTGCCTAAAATATCGCCCGGATAGATGGTGTCTCCTTCATACACCCATACATCACCACCGGGTATTTCGGTGTCTGTATATTTATCATCTTCGGTCCTAATCTGTACAACGGCATCATCATCAACGGTTGTGATTTTTTTGACTTCGCCCGCCTCAAGTGACACGATATCAACATCTTCATAGCTGCCGAAAAAATAGTCAGGTAAATTTTTCCAGCGCCAGACATAGTCGATTTTAATAGTGGCGAAATATAAAGCGCAAAGGATCAAGGTGATGAAAAAAAAGAAGACACCTACCCAGGTATAGTAGTTCGCTCTGCTTCTATTTCGGTCCAGGCTTGATTTTTCCATATATTATGCCTTAGCAATGGGGATCTAATAAATGGAAGAAATTTTCAAAATACAAAAATCATAATGTATAATTATTATTTTACAGTTTTTATCCAATCTGTGCTCTTGATCCATTTATTATAAATTTTATCGTATCTGCCGTCATTTTTCAGCTGGCGCAAAAAATTATTCAACCAGTTTAAAAAATCCGGATCCCCCTTACGCACTGCCCAGGCCAATGGTTCATAAGTAAAGGGCTCATCCAGGAAAATAAGTTTTCCTTTGCCTTGCTGAGCCATAAAGGTGGCGCAAAACGGCAAATCGTAAATCGTAGCGTCCGCCTTATTGTTGAGAACTTCAAGCGCTGCTTCGGACTCAGATTCGAAAGATTTGTACTTCGCCTTGGGAATCATTCGTTTAATGGCTTGCTCGCCGGTGGTTCCCAACTTTGAGGTGATGGTGTATTTAGGATCATTGAGGTCTTTGTAAGAGTTGACTTTGTCTTTATTTTTTTTATTCAGCAAAATGGTTTGGCCTACGATAATGTAAGGATCGGCAAAATTGATGTTCAGGTTTCGTTCCTGGGTAACCGTCATGCCGCCCATAATGATATCGAACTTTTTGGTCACCAGGGCCGGAATGATGCCGTCCCAAGCTGTATTTACCGGTACAAATCTTACGTTCATCGATTTGGCCATCTCTTTGGCGACATCAATATCAAAACCGATAAATTTGCCTTTTTTATCAGCCATTTCAAAAGGCAGGTAACCGGCTTCAAATCCAACCCGTAATTCTCCTCTTTTAATAATTTCATTTAATGTGGACTTTTTCCACAACTCAATATCAGAACCCAATGCCGTAGTTACAGCGCCCGTGCAAAAAAAGAAAATCAGAGTTAAATGTACCAATAATCCTTTTTTCATAAAATTCCTCCCTCAGTTTTAGTGGTCCTATAATTGATAAAACGATTTATCTTAGTCTTGAGGGGGCTTGGCTTTAAGTTGGGCTATTGAAATTTAACGCCCATATGTTTTACTAAATAAAATATATAAATTCAGGATGATATTAAACAGTGGCTTGTATGCCTCATAATTAGTGATCGATGTTAGAACCAAGCCCGTTTCGAGGCATGCAACGATTTAATTGTTAACCATATGGCATCAATGTTATGTGGTCAAGCAAAAAGGATTGTTTTTGTCAGGGCCGCCTTTTTTGCAGCAAACCGGCTATGATGATAAGATAGCGTTAAGGCGATTTGCAGTTAAGAAAAAAATGGTATGAAATCATGCAACTTGTATTTTCGGATAGCGTCCACAAGGATAAACACCTGAAGGTAAACGGCGTCAGGATTGGCGCCAGGTGGCTTCGCCATACCTTCAGAAAAAAGAGATCAGATCCTATACTCGTTTTTCTGCACGAGGGATTGGGTTGCATTGACATGTGGGGGGATTTTCCGCAAAAAATCACTACAGCCACAGGTTTGGACGGATTTTTATTCGACCGGTCAGGTCATGGCGGCTCCGATCCTCTTGCCAGTCATGAAATTGATTTAACTTACTTGGAAAAGGAAGCATTTTCTTTTTTGCCGGAACTTCTCCAAAAAGAAGGCATAAAAAATTCAATTTTTTTTGGGCACAGCGATGGAGGCACTATCGCCCTTATGTACACCGCCCGTTATGGCAAGCACGTAACAGCTGTTATAACAGAGGCTGCGCATGTTTATGTAGATTATCTGACGATCCGGGGAGTGCAAAACGCGGTTCATAACTACAAAGATTCGAACCTGAAACAGCGCTTGACCAAGTTCCATGGCCAAAATACCGATAGCATGTTTTGGCGCTGGGCAAAGACCTGGATGTCGGAAGAATTCTCCACTTGGAATATCGAGCATATGCTCAAAAATATTCACTGCCCGGTTTTGGCCATCCAGGGCGAGGACGATCAATACGGTTTGCCAGAACAGGCAGTCTCAATTATCAACGGGTTGGGCGGCTCAGGTGAAACCTGCTTTATCCCGGAGTGTGGCCATGTACCCCACCGTCAGGCAAAACAGGCTGTTGTGGATAAGTGCTGCAAATTTATTCAGAGCCTTGCGGGACGGGCATATGCTTTTTAGGCTCGCAGAAGATGCGAATATACCGCTTATGCTTGTTCTTGAATTCGTTTTTTGTGTTACGCCAATGTGCACAGACAATTAGTGTATCAATTAATATGCACCCATTAACGCGCCTTAATACAAATCGCCTAAAGCAAATCCGCCAATTGATCGAGCTGTGATATCCTGCTAAAAAGAGATGAAACAAGGTTGTGAAAATTATGGATGTCAAAATAACGAAGTAGTATATCGTCTGAGAAACGATAGGCCAAACCGTCTTTGCCGGAACCAATCCCCAAAATTGAGCAAATTACATCCCCCAAAAAGACAATGCACGTTTCCTTGGGTGCAATTACCGGCTCTTTTTGAAGATGATGATTCCTGACAACGTGGATCAAGTTTTCCGGGAAACTCCAGCGTTCAAAGGCTATAGCTGCCAACTCGGCATGATCGATGCCCAGAATCTTTTTTTCAGCCTCGCAAAACGGCATCTTTTTTTCAAAAACCAGTTGGTCTATTTCTTTTTCTGCTTCTGCCAGGTGGCGGCTGAGAATCACTTTTCCTAAGTCTTTGATCAGAGCCGCTGTGAATACAACCTCGGCATTGTCCAGGTTTTGCTCTATGGCGATTTCTCGAGCAAATGCGGCTCCTATAACGGTATGACGCCACAGTTCACCACCTTTTAACGCATACCCCAATTGCGGTTTTTTTAAGGCCGCACTGGTCATTGAATACAGGGCAATTTCTAATACCCTTTTACTGCCGATAATTGTTACCGCATGATCGATAGAGTCAACTTTTTGTTTCAAACCAAAAAAAGATGAATTGGCAAGTCTGAGAACGTTTGCCGCCAGATTGGCATCCTTTTTTACCACCCTGGCCACTTTAGACGATCCGCTTTCAGGACAAGACATCATTTCAATGATCTGGAGGCTGCTTTGTGAAAACGGAGCCATTGATTCGATTTCGTCAATAATTTTTTGAACGCTCATATTTTTCCGATTTCTTCTCCGGCAGCCAGGACTTTTGTAGTACCTGTTTTAAGCTCCAATTGCATTGACCGGTTTAATCTGCCTCCAATGTTTTGATACACAGGTTTTAATCCGAATTGTTCAAGAGATGCCAGGGCCGATTGGCTGTTCATGGTACCGACATCGAAGGGGCTTTGCCGCAGGCCCAACCTTCCGGCGCCAGCCAATACGATTTTTATCGATTCGGGTTGCATGCCCTTTTCCATGGCGGCCTTGAGAAAATAAGGTATGGCCAAATCCACGAACATAAATGGATTTTCTTCCACATAAACACGTTGCGCTTTTTTGGAATACGGCAGGATGCTGATGAGCAACCCTCCAAGGCTCACTTGATAATCAAATAAAGAAACGCCTATACAGCATCCCAGAGACGTTGCTGTTAAAACATCATTTTTGTTTTGACTGAACTTGATGTTGGCTTTTACGACCTGAACAAATGGCATAGAAATGACCTTTTGTATCTTAGGTGATTTACAGTTAAATAATATACCATCTTGCATGTCTTTTTTCCCGTCTTTTGTGTTATGTCAACGGTGCGAATACGTTAAGTATGCAAACTTTGGCATGCCTTGAAGACGAAAAAAATCGAAGCCCAATATGGTATATTCTTTTCCGCCAATCGCCTTAGAGCCTGTTTGAAAATTATTAAATCGGCTGCAAAAGCGCGAGAACGGTCTAAAATGACGCAAATTTCCGGCAAATAGACCGGCTATTCATTTCAAATTTGAGACATTTTGGCCTCGCCTCTCACTTTTTCGCTAAATTTTCTATTTCCCAAAGAAGCTATCAATAAAATACAATCTTTTTAATATATCTTTATAGTTTAGCTTAAACTTTACATAGTGTCCATAAATGGTATGACGCAGCGGCGCCGTTTGCGCCATTTTTGTAATTGACTTTCACACGAACGATGGACATTAATCAGAACCGGCGCAGTTTTGATCTTATTTTTTGCATGAAAAATTGAGCTTCACTGATTTTAAAAAGATGGGTACATAAAACCATAAGGCATAAAAACAGGCATGACATCAAAACAATGATTATAAAATGACCGGCAAATCCGGAGGGGCTTAAAAGGTTCAGGCAAAGCCGGCGCCCGGCCCATAACAGCGCACCGGTAGGCAGGCACAGCAAGGTCATTTTCAGATAAAACCGGCAGACGGCTATGCTGCCTTTATTTTTACTTTTTCGATTCCATATGTAAAAGAGCACCAGCACTTGGGCGATGGCGGATATGGAGATGCCCAGCGCCACCCCAAAAACTCCAAACAATTGCATACCAAACCAATAAATGGGTAAGCTGAGCGCGGTGGTCAGCGTACCATAGACAGCAGGGGTAAGCGTATCTTGGGTGGCGTAAAACCCACGGCTGACAACGGTCTGGGCGGTAATGGCAAACGCCCCGGTCAACATCGCGCAAAGAGCCTTGGCTGTAAGACTGGTATTTGCGGAGGTAAAATCAAACCGTTCAAACAGCACAAATATAATTTCGTGGCGCAAAATGATCATCAGTATTGAAACCGGGATGACAAAGGCCAAATATTTTAACGTGGTATTGTACAGGGTGTTCATTTGCACAAACTTTTTTTCTGCGGCCAGTTGGGCAAGGAACGGATAACTGGCCACTCCGGCCGCTTGGCCGAAAAAACCGGAAAGCATCATGACGATACGCCAGGCAAAATCGACGCAGGCTATGGAGCCTGGAGGTAAATAACTACTGAAAAATTTTGAAAAAATTTCTGCTGAGAAGGTCATGGTAAGCCCCAGCATCAGCGGAAGGGTCAACAAAATATAGCGGAGAAGATCAGGGTGGCGAAGGTCAAAACAAAGGCAAAAGCGCATTCCTGCTTTGCACGCGCCATACCACTGGAGAACAAAAGCGCCTAAAAAAGCGCCGATTAATGCGCCCCAGGAAAATCCCTCCATTCCAAGCCGGGGGCCCAGCAAAAGGCCGCCCAGAATAATGGCCGTGTTATATATTATAGGTGACAGAGCCGGTATGAAAAACCGTTTACGGGCAAACTGCACCGCCATAAACAAACTGCCTGCGAAAAAGAAAAATTGTGCGGGCAATACAATGCGCGTCATTCGTACAGCCATTTCAAAAAATTCGGGTTCGCTGCGGCCCGGTGTCAAAACAGGCATCATTGCAGGGGCGGCTATCAGGCAAAGGCTGATAAGGGCACTTAAAACCAGTCCGAAAACGTTGAGCAGTATGGAAAAAATGCGCCAGGCTCCGGTTTCGTCATCATTGGCGGTGTAACGCAAAAAGATTGGAATAAAGGTAATGGAAAGGAAACCGCTGGCCAATGCATGATTGAGAATTTCCGGCAAAACAAAGGCTGTTTTATAAGCGTCCATCTCCAGGCTCAACCCGCCAATAGCAGCAATGGTGGATTCGCGCAGCAGTCCTAACACACGGCTCAGAAAAACAGAGCTCATCATGATCACTGCGGCCAAGCCGATTTTTCGCTGAATAGGTGTTCTCATTGGCTTAGTTACCTCAACCGTTCGAAACAGTTTACAATTGGGCTGTATAGCAGCACAGACTTGGAAAATACACCATATTTTTCAATTATTGTCTCTGCATGTGGATTTGACGATTCAAACACTATCTTTTAGCAGATGTTGACAGCAGGTAAGTAAAATGTTCCAATAACAAATGTGCGGTGAACCGTAGATCCAGAAACGGAACACTTGCTTTGTCTATCGCCCAGGAAAATATCTGACCTGGGTAAGTTGAACTAAGGCTGTCCGATTTTTCAATTCTGATACACCGGCCTGTTTTTATAGGTAAAAGCGGTCTGTTCTAAACAGACACAAGGGGCGTGGAAGATGCAAATCACCCAATCTTGCTTTATCCTAATCTTTAATGCAGTTAAATTGGGTTTTGCAATGTTGCTTCAATGGGCAAAATAAGCAATAAAAGCATCCATTGACGACCCTGAAAGCCAGTTTAAGCCTCTGCAATATCGGATGATTTGCATCTTTCACGATCCTAAGCAAACACACCTTAAATCAAAGGAGGTTTCTATGCCTGATAGCGTTTACAAAGTCGTCCAATTGGTTGGAACAAGTCCAAACTCGTGGGAGGATGCAGCCCGCAATGCCATTGAAACAGCCGGGCAAAGCATCAGAGACCTCAGGATCGCAGAAATTGAAAAGCTTGATATGAAGGTTGAAAATGGAAGGGTGGTCGCCTTTCGCACACGAGTTCAACTGTCGTTTAAATACAAATCAGAATAAGTCAAATTTATCGCATTCATACTTTGCGTATGAGTGATTAACCTGAAAAATTTTTTAAAAAATGAATCACACTATAGATAACCCTATCTGACTCCGGGGCAAAAGCTGCGTTGCCCCGGTTTTTATTGCAAAGCCTGTAATCGTTATATTTTTGAGCGTGTCCCGCCTTCTACACAAAACAGATCTTAAACCACTGGAAATACGGAATACGCGGGGAAAATGCTTGAAAATCCTCTTTTATACTGTGACATTTTCCAATTTTCCGGTCTTTGCGCGGTAAATGTGTGAAAAGTGGGACATACCCATATTTTTATCATTTGCTTATTTTCCGGTGGATAAATGTCATCCATTTCATTAAAACAAATCGGATTGTTCAAAGAGCACATGGCTAATAATGGCGTGCATTTTAGCCGCTGTTACCATTGCCGTTGTTGCGGCAACGGTTGTCCCTTTCTACCGGCCTTTGATTTTGCCCCAAACACCATTATTCGATTATTGCAATTTAACCTGATTAACGAAGCCCTTGAAAGCACTACGATATGGGCCTGTGTGGGATGTAACACCTGCTCGATGGAGTGCCCCATGCTTATTGATATCGCAGGGCTTATGGACGGACTGCGCCAATTGGCCCTTGCCACCGGCGTACCGCCTGCCGAACCGGATATCTTGAGCTTTCATCAGGCTGTTATGGATTCCATATCCAAATACGGCCGCACCAATAAGCTGGACATCATGATCCGTTACAAGCTCAAAACCCGGACATGGCTGCAGGATTGGCAGGTGGGATTGAAAATGCTGGCCAAACGAAAACTTGATATCTTTGCTTCCAAGGTCAGGGACCCCGCCTTAATTAATACACTTTTAAATACTGACAAAAAATAGGCAAAGAGCAATTAGACAATGACTGAAAAAGTTTATGCTTACTTTCCGGGCTGTTCGCTGGCTACAACAGCCAGAGAAAACAGTCAGGCGTTAATCCATCTTTGTCGTCAATTGGGCGTCCGCCTAGTGGAACTTGATGACTGGAACTGCTGCGGCAGCTCATCAGCCCACAGTATTGATGCTACAGTGGCTGATAAACTGGCGATGCGCAACCTGGATATTACGCCTGCAAATACTGCCTTGCTAGTGGCCTGCCCAAGCTGCAACCTGCGGTTAAGGTATGCCCGTGAAAAACTGCGCACCAGCAAAGAAGCAAGGCGCAAATATAAATCCTGGTTTGGCCGGTCACCGGCCCGGAGCATTAAAATAACAACGTTTATTGAATTGCTGGGCAAAACCGATCTCTCTTCAATTGCTCCCAAGAAAAACAACCGTCTCAAAGGATTAAAGTTTGCCCCATATTACGGCTGTATGCTTGCCCGTCCTCCGTTAATGCATAGGGAAAAGAACTACCACGGCCTTATGGAGCGTTTTTTAGCAAAATTCGGGGCTTCTCCCATCAAATGGAGTCATGGAAACCGATGCTGCGGCACCTTTTTATCAGTGGTGCGCCCGGATGTGGTCAGTTCCATGGTCAACTCCATCATGAACGATGCAGCTCAATGGGGCGCCGAATGTTTGGTAACAGCCTGCGCCATGTGTCACCTGAATCTTGAAATCCGCTGTAACCCTGACACCAGCATGCCCATTTTCCACTTTGCAGAATTACTTGCCGTTGTCATCGATGAAACAAATTCAAATGGTTTCTTTCGCAAACATCTTATCGATCCGCGCCCTTTGTTAAAATCCCGGCAATTGATCCCCTGAAATCCAGCGGCGCCAGAAAAGATATCTTCTCTGATATTAAGGTGATTTACAGTTAAAGAATATACCATCTTGTATGTCTTTTTTCCCGTCTTGTGCGTTATGCCAAAGGTGCGAATACGTAAAGTATGCAAACTGATCAGCAAAACTTTGGCGCGCCTTGAATACGAAAAAAAATCGAAGCTCAATATAGTATATTCTTTTCCGCCAATCGCCTAAATCATAGATTAAACGAAATGGCGAAACCGCACCGAACCAGCTTTGCCGTCCGGCGCAATTTGCCTTGATTCGCTTATCACGGGTTTTTAACCGATGGTATGTCTTATTATGGAAACATGATAAATGCTGCCGTCATTGTATTGATGGGCCATATTTTCAACAATGTTCAGCAGGCCGTTGCCGGCGTCTTCCGCGGACCAGGTTCTTGAAATAAACGAACCGTCTTCGCTGATCAGCGGTGGCAACTCGCCGGAATCACCGGCGGCTGCGGTTTCTGGAAGATTGAAATTCTGTTGCGGTTCACTTTCATTAAAGGTCATTTCAATCAGCTCTTGGGCTGTCGCATCAACATACTGCATGAGTACTTCTCTTTTCTATTACAGATCAATATGTCTGTTTCTACTTGTTTAGTTGTTCTCTTGTGTCTAGCCAGTCTTGCAGCTCCATCAGCGTTTTGCTTAAATGGTAGCGTCCGTTTTCAAAAACACCGTAATCACCTCCGCCGGCCATGGCGGAACTAAAACGGATGCTGTTAGCGTAAAGTAACCATGCGTCACTCCAACGCCGTTCGATATATTCATCAAAGATACTGCCTTTATTGCTCAAGCCTCTGGCGTATCCTTTGTGCCAAATTGTTTGCATTTGTTGTGTTGCCGTACGTATAGCGTCATTTGACGCCGCTATGTTGCCGTCCAGGCGTTTAAAATAGTTTTTGACCCAGGAGTTGCTGTGGCAGGCCAGGCAGGTTTTCTGCATGGCTTCACGCCGAATTTCGACTTGCTCGAAGCTGATGAGATAATCAGCCGATGGCTTGCCATCTAAGTCCGTGGGCAATGGAAGGCCTATGGTGTTGCGAATGATGGTAGTATCCGGTGATTTGGGCTGGGGATGAGCGTAAATCAGCCCGAAAATGCGCATGCCCAGCCGGTTGCTCATCTGGTGGGTGCGTTCATTGATCACTTCGCCGTCACTGTTTATTGTAAGGCTGATGTGACAGACCGCACAAGTGGGCGCCTTAAAATCCTTACCTATTTCCCAGGGCACGCTGGAATAGTTCCATTTTTGACCCTGGCTGTTGAAAATATTGCCGTGTTTGCTTGCCGAATAGACTTTAAAGGCCGGTACGTCCGGTCCCGAATGGCATTGTTTGCAGGTATAGGGCTTGCGTGCCGTTTCAATGGAGAACTGATGGCGGCTGTGGCAGGCGCTACAGGTTCCGCGGCTGCCGTCCGTATTCACACGGCCCACGCCCTGGTTGGGCCATCCGTCGATAATCGGAAAGGTCAATTCCCCTACATCGGTTTCACGTTCTTTAAATCCTTTTACTTGCAAACGGGTTCCGTGACAATGATAACAGGCGTCGGCACGGTTTAAATCATCGGCAGGCATAAATTCAAGGTGATTTTTCCCTAAGCGGGCGGTGCCCAGTATATTTTTTTGAAGATCCTGGTAAAGTGAGTTTTCGGTTAGGTTTTTTTCAGCCATTGACATGATGTTCATGGAGAACTGCTCTTGTTCTACGCTATGGCAGACTGCGCAGTCATTCGGGCTGACCACTACGTGAATCTCATGGCCGTTGTGCTCAAAGGTATCAGCATGATCACGGGCTTTCAAACTATGGCATTCGGCACAGCCCACGATGTTGTTTTTTAAATTTCCGGGAATCCTTTCGCTGCTAATTCTACGGGACAGGGCTTTGGCCTTTCCTGCGGTTTTAGGAGTTGTGACCGCATGCCGGCTTTTTTTCCAATCCTGCACAATTCCAGGATGATAAATGGCATGACAATCTAAACATTCCTGGGTATCATCACTAATTTGCCCTGCATCGGCATAAACGGTGATGTGAATAAATGTCAGCACAAATAACATGATACTAACACGGATCAAACCTTTTCTTTGCATAAAGCCTCCAAGCGGACTAAGGGCGTGGAAATTGCGAATCAGATTTTCCTGCTTGTTTTTAAATTTAGTGCTATACAGGACGATTTGAAACTTCCACGTGCCTAACCACCATAACCGCTGTCACTATCGGTATTTTTCAAATTGCAGCGATGGGGTAATTAAGGTTGCTCCATGCATACATCTAACGAAAAAGTATTTCAATAGTTTGATTAAAGAATAGAGTAAAAAAAAGTAGCCGGGATTTTACGATTTGCCCGGCTACCCTGACGCAGTGCAGTGTCTGTAGGTATTAGCAGTGTCTGCCGGGATTATAAGATTGCGGTGGGCGGGCAACAATGCGCTTCGCCGGTAGCAGCGCCTATAACAATGTCGTTTCCGTTCGACATGCGAATATGCCATAATGGTTCACCTGTTTTTGGTGTAAGCGGGCGGGATAAGGATATGGCCACAAAAGTGGAGCCACAGTTCAGGCTGCCTGCAATTGCCAAGGCTTCCCGAAAATTGATTTTGTACTTGTCAAAAGCCACAACACCCAGTGGGCATAGAACCGGTTCGGGTCCTGACATACCAGTCAGCGGTTCCTGGGCTCCATAGAACGCATAGCAAGATCCGTCTGTGTTTTTCGCCACGACATCCCATCCTAAAAGATCCGCTGGCTTTGTGCCTGCACCGTGCCTGATCCGGGCGGTTTTTAACATCAAGCCCTTAAACTCGGCACTTCCTTTCAAAGGACCGGCCGCTTCCATTAATTTATTCTTTATATTTATCATTCGGCCTGCTCTCCTTTTTTTGAGTGTTATTGATGGATAGAAAAAATTAGCAAAATGACTAACCGTAACATACTTTACAAAAAGCAGAGTGAAGCTTTGCAGGTTCCATCTTATAGGGATTCGTTTTGAAAAAAGATGTTGCGCATCGAATTCTCAAAGAATTGCTCCCGGTTCTATACAGCGATAGATTTGTTGAAGAATAAATCCGGGATTTGATAATTTGATAAAGATAAACGGGTAGAATGGGCTCTGAAGTTCCATCTGTAATCTGGCGTCATGTATAAATGAAGATCAATACTTTTGGGTTGGCCGTTTCTAAAAAAATATCGAAAGCGATGTAACATGTCAACACTGATTATCCCAAGCAACAGGGCAAAGGCCTTATGTTTATTTTTTCTTCAGGGTTTGTTTCAGAAATATTCCGGTATAGCTGGAGCGGGATTCGGCCACGGTTTCGGGTGATCCCTGGGCCACTATGCGGCCGCCCGCGTTTCCGCCTTCGGGGCCAATATCGATTATCCAGTCTGATGTTTTGATGACATCCAGATTATGCTCGATCACGATTACTGAGTTACCGCTTTGCACCAAGCGGTGCAAAACCGCCAGTAGCATTTCTATATCCTTAAAGTGCAAGCCGGTGGTTGGTTCATCTAAAATGTAAAGGGTTCTGCCGGTATCACGCTTGGCCAGTTCGCGGGCCAGTTTGATTCGCTGGGCTTCACCGCCTGACAAAGTTGTGGCCGATTGCCCAAGTTTGATATATCCCAAACCCACTTCAAACAAGGTGTCGAGGATGCGGCGGATACCAGGATGGTTGGCAAACAGCTCTCTTGCCTGGCGTACTGAAAGGTTCAGAACATCTGAGATGCAATGGCCTTTGTAACGTACTTCCAGGGTGGCATCGTTGAATCGGCGGCCACGGCAGATTTCGCAAGGCACATAGACATCGGCCAGGAAGTGCATTTCCACCTTTATGGAGCCGTCTCCGCGGCAGGCTTCACAGCGTCCTCCCTTGACATTGAAGGAAAAACGCCCTTTTGAGAATCCGCGCACCCTGGATTCGGGCAGCAGAGCGAAAAAATTCCGGATAAGGTCGAAGACTTTGGTATACGTGGCCGGATTGCTTCGGGGGGTGCGCCCGATGGCTTTTTGATCGATGTTGATGATTTTATCCAGGTCTGAAAGGCCGGTAATTGCGCCGTGGCAGCCTACTTCCAGGCTTGCGCCGTTGAGCTGGTTTGCAAGGGCCGGGTAGAGAATCTGGTTGATAAGTGAGGATTTTCCCGCACCGGATACGCCTGTTACTGCTACCATAACTCCGGTGGGGATTTTGGCGGTTATTTTTTTTAAATTGTTAGCGGCAGCCGCTTTGATGGTGATCCAATGCCTGGCTCCTTTTTTAGGAATTCTACGTTTTTTCGGAATGTGGATTTTGTCCAGTCCCTGAAGATAACGGCCTGTGATGGAGGCGGGGTCCCGGCGCACCTGGGCCGGCGATCCCTGGGCGATTATTTTACCTCCCATCAACCCGGCTCCCGGCCCCATGTCCACGATGTGGTCGGCGGCTTGCATGGTTTCCTGGTCATGCTCGATAACAATCAGTGTATTGCCGATGTCGCGCAGGTGACAAAGGGTTTCGAGCAATTTGATGTTATCGCGCTGATGCAGGCCGATAGATGGCTCATCGAGTATATAAAGCACGCCGGTAAGTTCTGAACCAACCTGGGAGGCCAGGCGGATACGTTGGGCTTCACCGCCTGAAAGGCTTGGACCACTGCGGTCGAGGCTAAGGTATTCTAACCCAACGTTGTTTAAAAAACGCAGCCGGTTGGTGATCTCCTTGAGAAGCTCTTCGGCGATCAGCTTACGGTTACCGGTCAGTTCAAGTCCTTTAAGAAAGGTATATGTTTCGCCGATGGTCATGGCGGTCACTTCAATAATTGAGCGGTCTGCCACGCGAACGTTGCACACTTCAGGTTTGAGCCGCCGGCCCTGACAGACCCGGCAGGCTTTGGAAGACATAAAGCTGTTATAATATTTTTTTTGACCTTCGGATTGAGTTTGCCGGTAACGGCGCATCATTGTGTTTATCACCCCTTCCCAGCTCATTGTAATATGCCCCTGGATTCTTTGAGAATTCCACTTGACGTCAAATTCATGACCATGGGCCCCATTGAGAATGATGTCCCGGTGTTTTTTTGGCAATTTGTTCCATGGGCGGTCAAAATCGATTTTAAATTCCTTTTTCAGCGCCGCCAACTGGCTGCCGCCCAGGGAGCCGTTTCCGGATTCCATTTTACCGGCATAGTTTCGCAAGGGCGCCACTGCGCCCTGGCGTATTGAAAGCGTTTTATCCGGCACAAGTTTATCCACGTCCATTGTCAATTGTGTGCCTATTCCATTGCACTCGGGGCACATGCCCTGTGGTGAGTTAAATGAAAACAATGGCGGGTCCAGTTCAGGGTAAGCGAGACCGCAGCAAGTGCGGGCTTCACTCATTTTCAAATCTTTGCCGCCCATAAGATGCACAATCAGATTGCCGCCGGATAGTTTCAAAGCGGTTTCCAGAGAATCGGTGAGCCGGTCCTTGAAGCTTTGGCCCTCCTTAATTACCAGGCGGTCCACAACGGCTTCCAGGTTATGTTTCTTGTTTTTTGCAAGTTGCTGCACATTTTCAAGTTCCTGGACAACACCATCAACGCGCACCCTGGCAAAGCCCTGGCGGCGTAACGATTCGATTTGATCGCGATGTTCGCCTTTGCGGTTTTGCACCAGCGGCGCAAGGATCAAAATTTTAGAGCCTGCTGGCATGTTCAGGATTTGCGTGACCATGCTTTGCGCGTCGCCGCGCCCCACTTTTTTCCCGCAATGGATACAGTGTTGTTCACCAATTCGCGCAAAAAGAACACGCAGGTAATCGTAAATTTCCGTAATCGTGCCTACCGTGGAGCGCGGATTTCTGGAAGCCGCCTTTTGATCAATTGCAATGGTGGGGGATAAGCCTCTTATTGTGTCGTAGCGCGGTTTTTCAAGCTGACCGATAAATTGGCGAGCATAAGCTGAAAGGCTTTCCACGTAGCGGCGCTGGCCCTCGGCAAACAAAGTGTCAAAAGCTAGACTTGATTTACCAGAGCCTGAAACACCGGTGAATACAATAAGTTTTTTTTTAGGTAATTGTGCATCGATATTTTGCAGATTGTGTTCACGCGCTCCCTTGATCACGATAGTGTCCAGCTCTGAAACTGTTTGATCATTAGCCGCGTGTTTTTTTATTTGAACATCGGGCAGTTTGAGGTTGGTCTTGTCCATGTATAAACCTTTTATCTCAGGGGTCTAAAAGCTTCAAATCCTGCAAAATACCGGGCTATCTGAAGATTTGCAAGCCCCTAAAAAAAGGCTTTTTTCCCCTATATGGAGACAAACAAAGGTATTTTTTAAGATTATCCAGCGAGAGTTCCCGGTAATTTATTGCCGGGAGCAGTCACAATCTTGAAAGCTGCAAATATCCCACTCTTATTTGGCAAGGACATTGGTGTGTCTGCTCCCGCAAATGAATACCTTGAATTCTTACTAAAAATCTTAACTGGTGTCCATCGGGGAAATAGGAAAATTTGTTCGGGATCAAGGCGCGCCAAAGTTTGCATTTACGTATTCGCACCTTTGGCATAACGCACAAGACGGGATAAAAGACATGCAAGATGGTATATTCGCATCTTCCACGACCCTTAGCACGAATCGCCTAAATGCTATTTCAGGTGGATATCCACCTGGTCTGCTGTCAATGTTGCTTTTGAATAATCGAAAATTCCGGAGGCCCACATTTTATCGATTAGCCAGCCATCAGCCAAACGGCTTTGCACGTCTTCAATAAAATCGGGAAAGCTTTGAAACGACTGCATTACGCCGCTGACACGCAGGATAAACAAGCCTGCGCCATCAGGCTGTGGAGTCACTATGGGTGCATGTTGCATGGTCTTGAGATCTTTGGATACCCATTGTTGGTAAAGGTGGTGGTCCGTTCCTGCGCCCTGCAAGTCAATGGTGATGCCGGCTATGGAAATATCTTCGAAGGCATTGGAGGTTTCCGGTGTCCATTGAACTTTCATCAGTGTTTTTGCGCCAGCCGGGCTGAGAACGGCAAACGCTTTAAAGTCAGGTGCTTGATCGCCTTTTGATTGGACAAAGCCGCGCACCTTAACCGGTTCGGTGACGGCGAAATCGGAAATATCCAATGATCCTGTATCTATGGCATATTTATCAGGGGCAGTGTTATTTGCAGTGTCAGTATCATCCGCTGCTGATCTTTTGAAATCAAAGTTTTTTACACCATTGTTATCTATTGCCTGAAGATTTGCTACCAGCCTGGCATCGGGATCGTTTTCATTTACACTTACGATTGTTCCTCGCACCGTAGTCATCATCATGCGGACATGCCCTTCGGTGGCGTCCAGGGCTACCATCTTTTTCTGAGGGTCATCACCGGCCAGGGCCCCGGATACAGTAACCTTTTGGCCCACGCCGATAGAACTGATGTCGAAATTTTCCTCTGAGCGCTGACAGGTGACATGTGTGGCGCCGGATACTTTGATTGTTGCTTGTTTTTTGAAAACGGCATTGCCGCTGCCGTTTGTCAGGGTAGCGCCCTTAAGGGTCAGAATACCGGCGTCAACGGATGTCACGCAGCCGGTGACAGTACGCTGCTTTGTCTGAGCCGTTGTCTGGCTTTTTGCATAGATTGCACCGGCTTGAAAACGCATGAGATCGTATTCCAGCACGCCATTTACTTCAACAGCAGCCTTGGGATTGAGATTTTCCATGGCCTCCAGGCCGTCTGAACCTTTGTAAGTTTTACCATCGATGTCAAAAAAAGTATCGTCTTCGATTCCTACTGTCAGGCTTCCGAAACCGTTGCCGTTGTCATCTAATGTTGTATTGAAAGGACGAATGGCAACTGAAAAGGAACCGCCTTGCAGATCCGCGGAATTTAATACCCCTCTCAAACGATAAGTTTTCGAATCGGCATCATTTACGTTCGCTACAAGGTAAGGGTCCACCTTTATGGTAGGATTTGCATTTGCATCGAAACTGATATGGTTAGTGGCGCTCAAATTAAAATCAAGCTGCAGATGGGCGAGACTTTGGTCTGAAATGGTCAGGTTGTTGAAATTTTCCAGTTGAACCGAAACTTCAACAACAGATAATTTTTTGTTATCTTCATCAACAATGTTTTTAACCTGCACCAGTTCTCCGAGCTGGTTTTTCACCCAGATTTCGGAGTTGCTGTAACTCAGGGTCATACGCGCAGCCACATAATTGCCGGAGGGAATACTGGCCACGGATAAAAATTCTTTCAGGTCCGTGTGTTGCGAAAAATCGACCCGCGTAGATTCGTTGTTGGGCACGACTGTGACTTCCGCACCATCTTCCCTGGTCATAATCAGCGAAAGCAGATCTACGGTATAGCTTGCAAAGTCGCCTTTTTCATCTGCAACGCTTATAGCTAAATCCCCCCTTTGCGTAACGTTTTCGGCAGTGTCTGAACTGCCGCCGCCACATCCGCCGAGGATCATTATCATCATCAACAGACCAACGAGAACTAAAAAAAACCGTTGGCGCTGTAAATTTATCGTTTTCATTACATCCTCCTGTGCTTCAGGATAGTCATATCAAATCGAGCTATTTAATCTAATAAAGAATCTTGTGTGTAGTGTACTTTAATTTACCACGGCATGCAAAAATTGGAGCCCCTCTATATGGTAAATTACGATCATGCAATTGTATAGCATACCTAATTAAAATCTCCTAATAAATACAGAACACAAAGTGTTATACTGGCCGTTGCTTTTATTTCGCGTAATATTAGGTGGGTTAAGCGAAACTAAGGGGCAACAAACAAGCAATTTGCAATCCGAAGGTGTTTGATTCAAGCACCTTGTTAATGGTAAGCCAATGCAAAAATTGTACCTGTGTCTGCAAATCATGGATTTGGTGGCTTGTAAAATTAATCTGCTTGTGTAAATTACAACTCATTCTATCTGGAACATGCATAGTGACCTTTAGCGTAATAACAAAATTTGGCCGTGGTCAAGGCGTGTGAAAAAATTTTACCGCAGATATCTGATTCATATACCAGAGTGATATTACGGGGATAAAATTTTTCAGCACAAATCAATCATTTATGCAGGAGCGCTATCTATGAATTTATCTATCAAATATGGTACTGAACACCTCGATTGGGAGCAATTATGTGATCTTATCAGGCGAGCGCCATTGGGTACGCGCGAACCGGACAGATACAAGGCTGCCGTTGAAAATAGCTATTCGGTTTGCTCTGCATATGTTGACAATCAACTTGTTGGTTTCGGCCGGGCAATTTCAGATGGTCAATACCAGTCGGCAATTTACGATGTTGTTGTATTGCCGGATTTTCAGAAAAAGGCAGTGGGCAGGTCACTCATGAAAGCTCTTTTGGATTCATTACCTGAAAAATCAACGGTGGTGCTTTATGCAACACCCGGCAAGCAGGATTTCTATCGGGCATTCGGATTCGGCGAATTGCTGACAGCCATGGGACTGTTTGCCAACCCTGAATTGTCCAGGGCCAAGGGGCATCTTGGGCTTTGATTTTTCCGGGCCTCCTTTACGGCGTGTCAAAGCCCGGATACAAAGCACGGATACAATAAGTATGCTGACTTTGACACACCTTGAAGATAAGGCGATTTGCAATCAAAGAGAATACCATCTTGCTTGTCTTTTTTCCTGTCTTGTGCGTTATGCCAAAGATGCGAATACGTTAAGTATGCAAACTGATCAGCAAAACTTTGGCGCGCCTTGAATACGAAAAAAAATCGAAGCTCAATCTGGTATATTCTTTTCCGCCAATCGCCTAAAAAAAATTAAACGCAATATGGTATCTGTTAAGATGTTATATTTTTCCGCCAATCGCCTTAATTCGTTACGCCCACTGCATCCCATGCGCTTTTAACACTTTCCTGAGCCGAAGTTGAAAACAACTCCTGTGCAGCAGCCATGGTTGCGGTATATGCATCGGCATAATCTGATGCGGAGGTAAGGTAGGCGGTTAAAGCCTGGTAAGCGATTTTTGCGGCTTTTTCGGTTCCAATTCCCTCGACTTGATATTTGCCGCCATTGTCGTTTGTGCCGCTGCCGCCTTCGGACAGTAAGTAAAACCAGTGGTTACCAACGCCATTGTTGATGTGCACCCCTCCGTTATCAGAGGCGTTCGCATGCCAGTAATCTCCCTTATAGGTATCAGGCTGTCTGTCTTCATTGGGATTTATAAAATTTCTGATCCCATTTCCATTCAAATGTACATCGTCACCAATCAGCCAATCATTTTCGCCAGAGGCGTATTTTTCAACCATTTCACCGAAAATATCGCTAAACGACTCATTTAACGCCCCTGATTCATATCTGTATTCCAAGCCAGCCGAATACTCGGTAATACCATGCGTAAATTCATGGCTCACGACATCAATGCTTATCAGAGGGCCAAACTCATAACCGCTTATGTTTGCAGCTATACCGCCAAAATATATTTTATCGCTAAGATAAAAAGCATTGCCGCCGTAATTGGTCATAACATAAGCTTCTATCTTTTTATCCGCGTTATCATAACTGCTGCGGCCGTGAATATTGTAGAAATAATCATAGGTTCGTTCAATGGCCCAATGAACATTGACAGCCTCAGGGTCCTGCTTAAAGCTGGAAGGTACCGAAACCACGGATTCGGATGTGTTTTTAAGCACAACCATACCGAAATTTAACAAAAAAGTGTTCACTTTAGTGTTGTAGGTGGTTATGCCGCCGCCGGATATGGTTTCAGACAGCGCATATGATGTATAAGAGCTGTTGCTGCTGTTCTCGGTGGCCCAGATATCAACGTCTGCGTTGTAATAACTTGGACTGGAAATTAATGTATTGTCATACATCTTGCTTATTTTATTAATCAGCTCTCCGGTTTTTGCACTGATGTCGATTACAAATCTTGCCAATGGCTGCACTGTTTCGATATCAAACCTGTAAACCAAATGCAGATTTTCTTTGTCTAACCACGGATTGCGGCCGCTGATGGCCAATTCCCCAAAGGCTCTTTTGTTATCTTCAGCTTTTACCTGCCAGGTATAAATATCCGCGCCAACATGCTGCAAGGCAAGTTCAAAGGCCTCCGGTTCTTTCAATGTGGGGTTTACATCAACAGCCAAGCCGGAAAAGATGATACCGTTGGACCTAAAGATACGGTTGCCTTTTTCATGTAGGATATACTCTGCATTGATGACGCGAAGCCCTTTGTAATATTGCTGATAGCAGGTATGGCGTATGCCCAGGTTGTCAATGATTTGCCTCTTTTGTCTAAAAGTGTTTTGACTGGACAGTCCCCTGTAACGGCTAAAAAAATTCTTATGTTTTATATTGCTGCTGGGTTTGAAGTCCGCCCAATGGGGTATACTTGTGCGGCTGCGCATGATGACACGCTGTGCATCTACATCAACTTGTCCGGCTTGATATTCCCGTAGTTCAACCGCCCATGTATGAGAATAGACAAAACAAGTCGCTAAAACAAAACAGATTATCCATTTTTTCATTCTCTTCTCCTTTTATAATATAGTTTGCTGTTTTTCCGGTTTGGTGTTTCTTTGGCAGGTTTGAATGAATGGCGATAGGTATTACGGCCATTGAAGGATATAATTAAGGCGGCAAGTATACGCGAAGATCCTGATAGTGAATAATTACGCTTGGGATACACGAATAATAATCCAGATAAAAGGCCATTATCAGTAACTCTCCTATGCGGTACAGGCACGGGAAAACTACGGTGCTTTATATTTGGGAATAGACATACGCCCTATTTGTCAGCCGTTTATGAAAGCCCCTAATGCTACAACATTAATGGATCGGCATTACCAAACCATACCCCGTTTAAGGATGAATGCTACTTGAAATTCACTAGCTACTTGAAATTCACTAATAGATTCGAAAAAAAATCAAAAAAGATCGTACAATTTCAAATACCGGACTGGTTGGCGATTTTTATATTATAAATGTGTGGTTGGATGAAAAGAGATTTCAATGCATGAATGATTTACATGTTAATTATTAAGGGCGGGGATTTAAAAATGCAAGTTTTTTCCTGAATTTTGAATACTTTTAATTTGCGGCGCCTAACACTTTTCAAGCCTCTTAGGCGATTGGCGGAAAAAAATTTAGCATCTTAACAGATACCATATTGGACTTAGATTTTTTTTTCGTCTTCAAGGTATGCCAAAGTTTGCATACTTAACGTATTCGCACCTTTAGCATAACACACAAGACGGGAAAAAAGACATGCAAGATGGTATATTATTTAACACAAATAGCCTTAGTACCTGTTTTTAAATGAACAGCAGGCAGTGTTGCTATAAATTACATTCTATGTTGGTGTGGCGGCCAATTTTTCATATCTTTGTTCATATTAGGTGGCTATTCCGGATTTTTTAAAATTAATTGTTGAAAACAAATCATTTTTTTTTATGGTTATAATTTAGTGCGTTAAACGCAGTTTATTATTATTGGCCCATTTCTTATCCAAGGTGCTAATTTGTTCAGAACTGGCAATTGAACGTAAATTTATATATACTGCGTAGCGGTTATCATTTGATTTTGGCTTCAATGAATGAATTATATTTATTCTATTATCCCCGTTGGATATAGTCAGAAAAGAGAAAGGTATTGAAAAAGAAGATGGCAACCTTAAATGACATAGCAAACATGACATTCAAACGCGTTCCTGGAAAAGATATTTCAACAAGCAAAAGCAATCTGCAAATTTTCAATATTTTATTGGCTATGGACGGAACCCGGTCGGTTGCGGCAATTGCTAAAGAAGACTTTTATGATTTGGCGGCTTTGGTGAATTTAGTCAGCAAATTGGTAAAAAAAGGTTTGCTTGAAAAGACACACGGCAACACCGGTTCATTTAACTGGGACGAAAGCAACATACTTGAAAATGGCGGCGATGATATAGGCAACGTAAATATCAGCCCAAATTTTTTTGATGGACTGGAAGAAGATTTATCGAAAATGATAGGTCCGGTGGCCAGAATTCTGATAGAGGACAACACAACTAAAATGGGGTTTGACACTTATAATTTTCCCATTGGCAGGGTTCCCGAGCTATTGGAAAAATTAGCAGTATTTATCCAGAATCAAAGCGATGCCATAGATTTTAAAAGGCGAATGATGGCACAGGTAAATAGTCATAGTTAGTGTCGATACAACAATTACCAATTTGCCGGATGTTTTCGTTGTGCTCAATTTTTTTCGCCAATCGCCTAAATGCCTGTGGAAAAAGTCTTTTTTAATATAATTTTTCGAAGGATCGCAACCTGCTGGCATCCGGCATGCCAGCAGAACTTTTTGCTGTACAGTACGCGGCGCCTGTGCTAAAAAATTAAACGCGTGAAATAATTTCTTAACTATTAGTGGCTATCTTGGTACGGAATCTAAACAATCATTTGTTTATAACCCTTCTAAAGTTGTCCTTACGAGCCAGCGCCAAGGGTAAGATACCACCAAGCGGCACTGGTAAAATAAAGCAAAAGTAAAAAATTTTTCTCCTTACTGCGCATTGGTGCAAATAACGGAGAATCGGCTGTAGCTGCTCAAGCTTGATGATTATGAAAAAGGGGGGGGCTTGCAGGTATACAGCCTCCGATGTTCTGCTAACTCAGGGGCATGGAAGATGCATTCAACAAATTTTGCTTGCCTTGATCTATATGCCCTTTTGAATCCGTTTTCGTTATGTTGCGTCAATGAGGTACAGACAAGGACTCATTAGTGCAATATCGGATAATATGTTTTATTGAACCCCGAAAACAAATCCGAAGATGAGGTGCGCCCATCGGTAAATGGCGGATGTTGAACAACGTTGGCCGATAAAAAGACATGAAAAAAAATTATCGCTGGCATATAACCGGTATTGCCGGGATAAATTTTTGAGCACAACCCAAGACCCTAAGGATACATGGCAAGCTAACTATTTTCGGGTGAAAACGAAATAATAACAGGCGGCTTAAAACTTCTAAGACTATGATAAGACTATGAGCAATGGGTAGTGGTTGAGCATTCTTAAACTTTTACAGGAAATAGGCTCTATGTAAAGATAATATGATCTTCTAAAAATCAATGTATTAAATCAGGTGTCTAATTCTTATGGACTGCTTAATTCATTTTTAATAGTGCAATTGATTGGGCAATGTTATGAAAGGGGGAATTTTTAAATGAAAATAGAGACTCAGTGCGCAGGTTGCGAGAAAAGATACAAACTTAATGTTAAAAATGTCAGTAGCAGGCATATAAAATTCAAGTGCCAAAGTTGCCAAACGGAAAATACATTGAAAAATCCATCGTATAACAACCGGCCGGTTGGTGATGCCGCCGCAGGGTCCGTGATGGGCGACTTATCGGACAAAATCTCCTACAGGTCCCAACCGCAAAAAGATATTCCTCTTTATGATCCGGATTATAATCAAGAGGCTGGATTTTTCAGCGCCATATCCATTCGTACGAAAATTATTGCCGTTTTGGTCACGCTTGTGGCAGTTTCGCTTAGTATAGTCGGGCTGGTGGCAAGCAGTAATAGCCGTTTATCGCTCAGCCGCCAGGCTGAAACGTTTTTATCCTTGACTGCAAATCAAAAAGCCGAACAATATTCGCTTGTTTTCGAGCGGGTCAAACAGGAAACCGAAAGCATAACAGACTATGCCAAAACGCTTTATGAGCGTGATAGTGGCGATGATAAATTGAATGTTTTTGACCAGATTCTGTTACCATGGAACGGCAAGGAGTACAAAAATCAGGAAAAACTGAAAGATGAACTTCAGGCTTTGCAGCACATGGCGCCGCTGCTTTCAAGCATGGTAAACAATAATCCATTTGTCTCTATTGGCTATATTGGCTCGGCTTCCGGAATATTGGTTATCGATAATCCGACAACAGTTTCGGGCCTTGCAAAGCTTGATGGCTATGATTGCACCAAACGCCCCTGGTACATCAAGGCTAAAGAAGAGAAAAAAACGATATGGTCCGGCCCGTATATTGATGCGGATTCGAATCTGCTGGTCGTAACCTGCGCCAGTCCGGTAATTCTTAGTAATGGTCTCCTGGCCGGGGTTGTTGGATATGACGTGCTGTTAGGCACCATTCAGAAAGACATCCTGTCTTTGGATATAGGGTATAAAAGCTATGCATTTCTGGTAAACAATCTAGGTAAAGCACTGGTTCGGCCGGGCATGCAGGAAGAAGATACACGCTGGGATGAAACATACAAGACCATGAACTTGTTACATACCACTAATAGCAAGTTTAATTCGATTGTAGAAAATATGGTTGGCGGATTCTCCGGTATAGAGACATATAATACATCTGGCGCAGATAGATATGTGGCCTACGCCTCGCTTCCGGTTATCGGAGCGAGCGTGGCGATTGTCGCTTCCAAGAATCAAGTGGTGGCTCCTGCCGTTAAGCTCCAGAGGATTATCCTTGGTGTTTGGTTCGTTGTTTTGGTGATAGCCATCATCATAGGTTTTTTGGTTGGCAATGGAATTACCAAGCCGATAAACGAACTGACTTATGCCGCAGAGCGCATCAGTAAAGGCGAAATAGATTTAGAGCTTCGGACAGCCAACCGCAACGATGAAATCGGAAATCTGACAAAAGCGTTTAAACGAATGGCTACAAGCCTAAAAATCGCGATGAAGGTTCGCTAATTAGCATTTCATGCTGAACCCGCGGATCGTGGTTCAGAAATTATTAAAAACAGGCGGCGCCTTTCTATACTCTATAGGGTAGGGAATGCGCCGCTTATTTTTTTCAGTATAGTGCTTAGGCGATTTACAGTTAAAGAATATACCTTCTTGTATGTCTTTTTTCCCGTCTTGTGCGTTATGCCAAAGATGCGAATCCGTAAAGTATGCAAACTTGGGCACGCCATGATCTCGAACAAATTTTCCCATTTCGCCGATGGGCGCTACTGATCAGCATTACCCATAAAGGATCGCCGCGTCTGTGAAGCTATAAACCGTCAGCATTTGAAATATGTTGGCCGGTCGTACATGTCAATTAAAGTTAGTGTACCGGAACAGTTTATCACCAGATGTTTTGCCTCGGCCACGCGCAAAGTCTTTTTGAGAATCGTTCTCGTATTCTATGATGGATTACAATTAGTTACTAAAATGGGAAAAAAATTCCCACTACCAAAGTTCTGGTTGGTAATTTACCCACAGGCTTTAGCCTTCTAATATTATAAAAAGTTTATAAAGCATTAAATTTCTAAACATATTTAACCTGCGTTAAATTTTGGCACGACTTATGCTACATTATGGGGAGAATGTAATGGCTATAAAAAATTCTAAACCAACATGTGCTGAAAGAAAGGAATACAGATGAGGATGAAAATGAAAATGAAAATATCCGTGGGTATTTTTGTGGCACTTTTTGCAGTCTTTGGTGCTGGCTCCATGGCTCAAGCTTATAGTGTTGATAATCACGAATATATGATTTTTGAGGGTAACTATACATGGGATGAAGCCAATGCAATAGCCTCTGAAAATGGTTATTACCTTGCAACGATTACCAGCGCGGAAGAGCAAGATCATGTCGTTTCATTATTAAGTGAATACACCGGAGAATTCTGGTTGGGCGCAAGTCAGACTTGTGATGATTTAGCATGCGGTGAAAGCCGCTTTTATTGGGAAACTGGCGAAGCGTGGAATTATGAAAACTTTGCTTCAGGTGAGCCAAATAATTGGATGGGAACTGTAGAAGATCATTTGGGAATTTGGAGCAACTACGATTGGCAATGGAATGATGAGCACGGCGCAACTAACATTTCCGGGTTTGTGGCCGAAATGGACACAACGGCTCCCGTTCCCGAACCTACAACGATGTTGCTGCTCGGTACAGGCTTAGCCGGTATGGGCGCTGCTCGCCGTGTTCGCAAACGTAAAAAATCCTAAACACGCACAAATATATTAATATAAAAATAATTAGCCTTTGCTATTGAAACATAGGCTAATTATTTGTTTTGTGTTATAGCCGTTGCACTAAGGCGATTTGTGTCAAAGAATATACCATCTTATTTGTCTTTTTTTTCCGGTTTCTAAAGTTGTGCCAAAGATGCGGATACGTTAATTATGCAAACTTTGGCCCGCCTTGAAGACTAAAAAGTTTAAGCGCAATAAGTATATATTCTTTGCGCTAATCGCCTAAAACGATAATAAGCCAATCTTTAACCTTGATCGCCGCATTCTCAAGCCATGAGCTGTGGCGAATAAAAATGATTCTGATGCCCTTTTTGCAGGACATCGATTTATATCTATTAATAGCGGGTCATTTTACCATATGAACCGCAACCTCGTCCCTTATTGTTCTGCCGAATAGTAAAGATACCAGTTCAAGAGCAAACTCAAGAGCCGTTCCCGGTCCTTGACTTGTTATAAATTACCGTCAACCATAACTCGGGAAGCGGCTGTATTTGGATCACACAGGCCATCGGAAAAAACAGGGTGACCAGTTGCCTGCTTGCCGTCTAAAAGTCCATGGGTTTTTAAAACCACCTTGGGCGCCGCACAAATCGCTCCATAAAGACCTCCACGATTGTTTTGCCGCAGCAAAATCTTTTTAAGTGTTTCATCGTCCCGTAAATTTTCTGCTCCGGGCATTCCTCCGGGCAACACAACAAGGTCAAAAGTGCGATCCAAACATTCATCGATAAGACAATCCGCCACTAGTTTTACGCCCCGCGAGCCCGTTATTTGGAGCTGGCTCACCGAAGCCGCGGTTAGCTTTGCACCCGCTCGCCGTAATACATTGATAAGAATTACGGCTTCCATCTCTTGTGTGCCGTCCGCAACCGGCGCCAAAACTGGCTTTGTCATGCACTGCCTCGAGTTGTATGGGTAGTTCAGATGTTGCTGTTGTTTTTTCCAGATCTTTTATATATCATCTTTTTTAGTTCCAGAAACGAATCTATTAACTATCAAATATCGATATTTAAGATAACTACATCCCAAAAAAACAAAGGATCGAAGTGATGCAGTTCAGTGCTCATTATCGAAAATTGGAGAATATGCTGGCATCTGCGCCTATTTCGCAATTAACAAAAGTTCGTATCACTGTTGGCGAAGGAACTACAGAGCTCGTAGTTCCCGTCAAAAGACAATTTTTCCATGCAGGCGACTGCCTGCACGGTGCGATTATTTTTATGGCGTTGGATAATGCCTGTTTTTTTGCGGCCAGCTCCCTTGTTCAGGACGTTTTTATACTTACATCTCAATTTAACATTCATTTTTTTCGGCCCGTCAGTAATGGCGAAATTACCGCCAATGGTACGGTTGTTGCCAAAACTAGCAACCAAATAACCGCTGAAGCCGTTGCCTATAATACACAAGGCCGGGAAATCGCCAGGGGAAGCGGTATTTTTGTTCCCGGAAAAATAAAGCTTTCAGAAGATATAGGCTATAAATAGTGCCCATAAAGCAAGGCCCAACAAGAAATTGATGAGCCCCGCTTTATGATAGAGCATGGCAAATCAAAATCACCCGCTCTTCCAAGACCCTAACGATTTGAATTTTTCAAGCCCCTTTAATTAAGCCGGTGCAGATCGCAATTTTTCGCGTTCATGGATTGGCAATGTAAGGGACGGATCCTTGTGGATCCGTACTTTTTGTTTAAAATAAATTAGCACCCACAATCCTATGCCGATACCGTCGATAAGGATTGTCGGCAGATCCAAACCGCTTATCAAGTTGACAATTTTCGGGAAAAACAACAATACCGTAGCCACGGCGCAGACAATCCATTCAGCAATGGTTGTACCGCACAAAAAATACCCCATGGTTACGCTGCCAAAAGCTATAGTTCCAAGAATTACGGTTACCCATGTACTGATCACCTGGAACCATCCAATAACATGCCCGGAACCGCCGATAAAATGGCCTCCCAGTAAAAACCCCGGTGAAAAGGCAAATAAAAATGGACCTATATATAGCATTTTTGCAAATTTAAAAGCGGTCCATCCTGTTTTCCAAGGCTCGGAACCGGCAATTGCGGCGCCCGCGTAAGCCGCAACACAAACCGGCGGTGTGATGTTTGAATCCTGACTAAACCAGTAAACAATCATATGCGAAGCCAATAATGCCCACGCCACCTTGGCTGTGATCAGATCCCGAGCCGGATCTCCGGGCAAAAGTTCTCCAAGGGGAAATTGCAGCTCGGAAAAACCGACTCCCCACATGCTTCGGGAGATCATATCCGTAAGCGCCCCCACGGCTAATACTGCAGTAATCAGGTAAGCAGCGGTAACCGGAACGCCCATACCTAAAACAAGTGATGCCAGACCGATAAGCAAAATGGCCAGGGGTAAAAATCCGAAAGACAGATCAATGATGATTTGGGAAAATTTCAAACCAATGCCCGTTAACTGAATGGTCCCGACAATGATACCGATGACCCCTACCGTGGCGCCGATGATCAATGTTGAGCGAGAGCCTTCGGCCATACAGTTGAGCAATTCTTTAATTCCCATGCGGTTTTTCTTGGCAAATTTTGTTTCCAATACGCAGGTTGCTACAATTGCACAGAAAGCACATATGCCATAAGAGGCGTCTGCGTCCAGAAACTTGGGCAACCCTATCGCCAAAACCAAAAATACACCGCCCCCTACTGCAAGATATAACAAAGTTTCTTTAATATCAGATCGATTTTCAGTATCGTGCCGGCTTACAAAAATACATGACAAGATTGCCCAGAAGGCCGCATAACCGGGTGAAAATCCCATGAGCATCATCACTACGATAATGACCAGGGGCATTGACATGAACCATTGAGATTTAAGGATTTGTAAAGCCGAAGGGGCCTTTTCATCCTGAAGTCCCACCAAGCCGTAACGTTTGGCCTCGAAGTGAATCATCACAAAAACTGAAAGAAAGTAAATTATCGCCGGGAAAATAGCCACCAGCATAATATCCACGTAGGGTATTTCTGTCATTTCAGCCATGATAAAGCCGCCGGCTCCCATGATAGGCGGCATAAACATCCCTCCAATGGAGGCCGAAGGTTCAATAGCGCCTGCCACATGGGGCCTGAACCCGGCTTTTTTCATCAGGGGAATGGTGAATGCCCCGGTGGACACCGTATTGGCAATGGCTGAACCGGATACTGAGCCGAAAAAACCCGAGGCCATTACCGCCACTTTAGCCGGGCCGCCCACAGTGCGTCCCGCAAGGGCCATGGGAAGGTCGAGAAAAAAACGGCTGGCGCCTGATGCCTTGAGAAATGAACCGAAAAAGATGAACAAAATAACATAGGTCACCAAAACGGTGGCCATGATACCAAAAACGCCTTCTTGCTTATAATAAATATGGTTCAGGGCCCGGTCGATTTTAAAGCCGGTATGGGCAAACGCTTTTAATATCGGAATACCGTGTAAAACATCACCCCAGAAAGCATAGGCAAGAAACACAACTCCCACCAGGGTCATCGACCATCCCAATACCCGCCTGGATGCTTCCAGGGAAATTAAAATCCCCACAAAACTTACAGCTGTATCCAGCGCGTTTTCCGATCCCATTCGATAGTTAATAGCCTGGTATTGATAAATAAAATAACCAACTACAAAAATGGCGGTCAGAACCAGCGCCACATCCAATGCAATCGGCAACTGGGATTCAGACCGGCTCCAATATTTGACGGGAATAAAAAAAACAAGCGCCACGATCAGTGCTAAAAGAATAAACAGCCAGTTAAATGGTTCAAAGGGTTGGTGGACACCCTCATCAGCGGTAATGAAATGCAGAATAAAATATACGGCCATCGCCAGGGTAATAAAGGATATGGCGCTATCGATATAATACCATTTGTTATCAGGTGATTTGGTTGTGTATGGATAATTAATAAAAATCATCACATAGGTAAGCAGTACATAAATTCCCAAAAAGTATTGGGTATCCACTGGTATTGCTGCACTATACATATAAAACAGCACCATCATGATCCCCATACCGGCGGACAAATAGTGCCAAAAGCCAGTCATGACGCGACCGGTTTTTTCATCTTTTTGTATGATCTGTTTTAGTTTTTCCTTATCTACGGCCTGTGAAACTTCTGGTTCGCTCATATCGGTTTCCTTTTTTTAGTTGAGGCTTAACCGGTACAGGCATTTAACCTGTCTTTTCTATTTTTTAAAATACAACTTATAATAAAGTTTTATAAAATGATGAGGCGAGAAAACCCCAAGGTCTTTAGCCTTGGGGATGAATCGCCTCTGTGTAATTATTTGGAATTTTTACAAAATTTTAGCAAATAATGAGCTGCTATTTTATCAAGTTTTCCGGAATTTTTTGGCCTTGTTCTTTCCAGAACTTTACAGCGCCGGGATGAAATGGAACGGATACGCCTTTAAGCGCGTTTTCCATTGTCATTTCTTTGAAGGTTTTTTTTGCAGATACCATTTTTTTCATACCCTCTTTACTCCACAAGGTTTTCATAACCGTGTAAATCAAATGTTCGGGCAGTTTTTCATTGGTGCTTAAAATAGTAGAGTCTTGAAAGGTTTTGCATTCAGGAAATTCTTTACCATAGGCGCCGGCCGGAATCGTTACGGGGCTGTAAGCAAAACTTTTATAAAAACCTGTTTTTTCGGCGTCAACACCTACATCCATTAAAGCGATTTTCACTTGAACGGAGGCTTCGATGACTGACCGGTTGGGATAACCCACAAGCACCCAAAAAGCGTCAATTTTGCCGTCCTTGAACGCGCTGGCTGCCGCCGAGTATCCCATAAATTGAGGTTTAAAATTATTCCAAACTCCAATGTGGCGGAAAAAACGCTCGGCAGAAGCTGCCGCGCCGGAACCGGCATTGCCCACAGCCACCCGTTTGCGCTTCAAGTCCATTGCTGACTTAATACCGCTATCGGCCCGCACGACAAGCTGGGCTGGTGCGCCATACAAATACCCCATTGCCCGTAGACCGGCATACTTTTTTTTATCTTGAGGCAGTTTTCCTTGAAATCCGAGATCGCTGTCTACAGCATAGCACAATCCAAAATCAGATTCTCCCCTGGAAACCCTTTTTACGTTTTCAACACTTCCTCCAGATCCGACAGCGGTGGCGTTAATAGTTGAATTGACTTTAGGAACATAAATAGCCATGGCATTGGCAAACGTGTTAAATGTGCCTCCGGTTGGGCCACCACCAATTTTGACACTATAATTTTCCGCTAGTAACGGGGTTACGGACAGTACAAAAATGATTGCGGTAAAGAATCCAAATAAAGCTGTTTTTTTCATAGAGCTTCCTCCTAATAAAATCGTTGAATGAAACTTCAATCACCAAGCATACAAAGTGAACGATGAGTATAAAAGTAATTGTTTCTTTGATTATATTCGCAGCAGATTCGCCAAAGCTGTTAACCCGGCATCCGGGGCTGCGTTATTTGCCTGCGAGCCCCCCCCCACTGTAATTTTCTACAATACTAAATTTAATTTATAGATATTACTTAAAGTTAATATCAATACACCGATAGTGATTAGCGCGTCAACTCTTGCATTTCATATTTAGCACCCAACCAAAAAATCTCAGATTTGCCTATTTTCAGCCGAGCGCTGTTTAGCCTTTAGCCGCAAGAAAGAGTTTTAAATTTGTTTAAGTGCCTCCAACGTCTCTTCTGCCTCGGGACGAATAGTATAGTCGGTATTGACGTCTGCGTAACGCACAATGCCTTTCTGATCAATAATGTAACGGGCGGACATGGGCAATGTCCATGAATTGTCTCCATTGCTTTTTTCCAAATCTATACCAAAGTTCAGGTAAACCGTCTTAAGGTAATCCGGCAATTGAAATTTTAATCCGAATTTGGCGGCAACCTCGTTTCCCGGGTCGCTTAGAATGTCAACCGATAGTTTTTTTTCTTGCACAAAGTCCCTGCTTTGTTCGGGAAGCTGCGGTGAAATAAATACGACATCAGCCCCTTGGGCGCGCAAATCGTCACTACTGGCTGAAAGAGTTTCCAACTCCATGTTACAATACGGTCACCAGCGGCCACGAAAAAATCCCAGCACCAGCGGACCTTTAGATAACAAACTGCTTAAAGACACCTGAGTTTTATTTATGTTTTCAAGCGTAAACTTCGGGGCCGGAGCCCCTTTCTTTACAACTCGTGAAAGAATTCCGGAATTGGTCAAATCATCAGTGGCGCGTTGTATCAGCGTTTGGACTTTTTTGGGGGCGTTGGTCTTAAACGATTCCTTATACGCCTCTATTTTTTCTTTTAACTTCATGGTACGGCTCCTTTTTGTAATTATTTATTCGTTTTTTGATAAGTCAAAAAGTTTCAAAACCGCACAAACATCCTGAAATTACTTTTTGCTGTGTTTTTTTGCCTTTTGTTCGGCTACGCAATAGATTCCCTCTCCGCTGAGACCCGGCCTAAAGCATTGGTTACACGAAATACACTCAGCCGCTTGACGGTTTCCGCTTTGCCAGCGATTTATCAGACCCGGTTCACGAATCAACGGACGGCAAAGAGCAACATAATCCATGCCATGGTCTTGAACGGCATTTTGAACGATTTCAAAAGACCTGAATCCGCCAACAACCATCACCGGGCATCCGGCTTCATTTTTGACCAACTTGGCTAAATCAAGGTTATAGGCCTCTTTTTCCGGCTTGTTAATTCGTTCCCGAGCGGGTCCCTTTTTCCCTGAAGCCATTGTTCCGGAAGAAACTTCGATAGCGTCTATTCCCGAACGATCAAGGAGCCTGGCGGCATACAATGCTTCTTCGGGCTCGAGTCCCGCCTCCTGGTTGTCGCTAATGTTCAGTTTGATCATTACCGGATAATCATCGCCCGTCTCTTGCCGAATTCCGTTATAAATATCCATTAGAAAACGGCAGCGGTTTTCGATGCCGCCACCGTACTGATCATTACGGTGATTGGTCAAAGGTGAAAGAAACTGGTTGATTAGATAACCATGAGCGCCATGCAATTGAACAGCATCGAATCCCCATTGTTTTGCACGAACCGCAGCCCGGATAAAAGCGTTAACGATTTTTTGGACATCCTCAACGCTCAAAGCCTCAGGTTTTTCAGGAAATTGAGCTGCTTGAACAGCCGATGGCCCAACCGGCGCAAAACCGCTGACTTGACGGCTTGCCTGCCCTCCGGCATGAACCAATTGAATCGCGATTTTACCGTTTGCCTTATGAACACATTCGGTTAGTTTCAGATAATTTTTCTCAAAATCATCACTATAAATCCCCATTTGCCCAGGCAGTTGTTTTCCTTCCGGCCGGACATAGGTGTATCCTGAAATTATCAGTCCAACACTTCCGTCAGATAACGCTTTGTAGAATTGATTCAGTTTTTCAGTGGGCCTTCCTTGATCATCGCACAATCCCTCCCATGTCGCCGAACGTACCAGGCGATTTACCATGCTAAGGTTCTTTATCTTTGTTTTTTCAAACAGATGAGCCATCTTTATCTTTCCTTTCCCTTTTTAATTTCAAATACGTTTACAACTCCTGAACAGCAACAATTCTTGAAGGGTTTGAACAAATTGTGGTAAGCAGTTCAAGTATCCATTTGGATATGGTAGATTGAAATAAAAATTTGTCCGTAACTTCAATATTGGAGAACATTTTTTTAATGTCCCCACAATCTAACTGGCGCCGCCATCTACAGGTTTATAAGCCCGTATTTATTATGGTCGCCGTTGGTCTTTTGTTTCTGGAACTGGAAATTTTCGCTATGGCTGCTATCCGCTCAGGTTCCGAAACCCGCCTTCAGATCTTGAATGACAGTCAGCATATCCTTTACAGCGAAAAAGGCAACCACCTTGATCAAAAAGACAAAATTAAATTCGAACAAACCTTTGGCCCCCTCGCCAACTATAAAATCGAAGTGGTTACCATAGATCGCCCGTTTCCTTTTCAGGCCTGGTTTGCTGCGGCTGTGGGCTTGCCCGTGGGAGCGGTTTTGCTTTTGGGCTTTTTTGTTCGGGCATATGAAGCGCTTTTTATGCGAACCGTCTGCAGGTCAGCGGAAAAGCTAACACCGCAGGCCGAATCCTTAAACCGTCAGGAACGGGTGCTCAACCGCATCAGCCGGTATAATATTTTTGTCCTTGGGGCATTGGTGCTATTGATCGCGGTCGGCCTGTGGGCCGGTCCCCGGTTGTTAACAGGCTTGATCAGTTATGTTACAGCGCTCATTGCTCAATATAAATGGATCATGCTGGCCGCCATATTCACTTTGCTTGTTCTGGCGGCCTGGATTATTTACCTTCGATACCGTCTTGCAGCTAAGGCCATTGAAAGCCGGGCTGAAGTGGAAAAATACCGGTTACAGCTTGAAATTTTAGGAAAAAAGGGTAACTTCGCCCAACTTGATGATATATCCAGGCTTCAACTCAATGCACCAGAGTGCACGGATACCCTGGAGCAACAGGGGCAAAAAACAGACTCGGCGGATAACAACCGGTAAAAATAGGCCTGCAAACTCCAGGCTTGATCACTGTTATTCACAGCCAATGGATTGCCGCCAGCGCTTTTTTATTACCGCCTTAATTGCCAAACAGGCTTTAACCCCCCCTAAATCCAACGATAAAAAAAGTGTGTTTTCAAATGACGCATTTGACAAATATCATCAGCCTCGGTTATGGTCACCGGGATAAGACAATGTGCAAACAGATTACGAATTACTTAGCTTTAAGGAATGGTCAATGGAATTCAAAAGTGATCAGGCCGCTCATATCGATCCGGTCCAGCTCAACAGAAACAGCAAATTCAAATTTAACTGCCAGCCTGGTATTTCCTGCTTTACTAAATGCTGCCGGGGCATAAATATCATTTTAACACCTTACGATGTGATCCGCCTTAAAACACGCCTGGGATTAAATTCGGATGAATTTCTGGCCATATACACAACCGTCCATTTGCTTGAAAAAACCGATTTGCCTGTGGTCACTCTTAAACAATTGGATGATCAGCGCAAGTCGTGCCCCTTCGTGCGTGATCAGGGCTGTATCATATATGAAGACCGTCCAAGCGCCTGCAGGTACTACCCGTTAGGATCGGCCTCGCTGATGCATAAAGAAGGCGCAGACGATACAGATTTTTTCTTTTTTGTAAATGAGCCGCATTGTAAAGGCTTTGAAGAAGATAATCACTGGACTGTATCACAATGGCGCAAGGATCAAGGTGTGGAGCTTCGCGATGAAATCAATGCCGCCTGGACCGACCTGGTCGTCCGGAAACGATCTTTTCCGGTAAATATCAAGCTGACGCAACAAGCTAAAGAGATGTTTTTCATGATTAGCTACAACATAGACAAATTTCGTAATTTCGTCTTTGAAAGCTCGTTTTTACAAAAATTCCCCACCGACCAGGTTACTCAAGAGAAACTGAAAACAGACGATATCGAACTTCTTAAATTCGGAATCCAATGGCTTAAGGGACTTTTGTTTCAACAAAAAAAAGAAAAAGAGGCTGATTAAAATTAGCTTTATCTGATACGCGCTTCGGTAGTGCGCCAAACCGGCGGCATGGCAGGCGGTAAACTATAAGAGCCTGTTTGGGAAATAGAAAATAATTAGCAAAGAAACATAATCCAATATGCGCAATGGCATAAATTTCTACGAAATTTTAAAGTCTGCCATATGTATCCTATAACTCCAAAAAATTAAGGAGGCAGGCCACAGGCCATGCTACCTGTTAGCCGATGTAGTGAGCGCCATTGCCCAGTTCCAAAGCTCGGCCTAAACAAAGATAACATTGAAGACTTTACAGATGAATTAAAAGGATTTCATAAACAGTTCAGTGTTAGGGAAAGTTAGAAATGGGGAAAAAAACTAAAAAAGCAAAATCATTATATCAATTGAAAGTAACTTTAAAAGACAGCAAACCCCCGATTTGGAGAAGGGTACTTGTTCAGGATTCCATCAAATTAGATCAGCTTCACCTAATATTGCAGACAGCTATGGGATGGTATGACTGTCATTTACACCAATTTACTGCCGGACAATCCTACATCGGAGTTTGTGACCCGGATCTTGATATGGATGTAATTGATGAACGCACTATTTCATTGTGCGATATTGTTTCCATCCCAAAGGACAGTTTTTCATACCAATATGATTTTGGAGATTATTGGGACCATAAAATTGTATTGGAGAAAATCTTGCCCTTGGATTTTTCCGATTCGCCAGTCGTGATTAAAGGAAAAAAAGCTTGCCCTCCAGAAAATTGTGGAGGTGTCTGGGGTTATTATCGTTTATTAGAAGCTATCGAAGATCCCGAGCATGAAGAACACAAATCCATGGTGGAGTGGGTCGGAGAAGAATTTGATCCAGATGAATTCATAATTGATTTTATAAACGAAGAACTTAAGAAGCTAAGCTGATTTTTTCGAGCCGTATTATGATTTTAAATATATTTTAAAGATATCTTAGGCGATTGGCGGAAAAGAATATACCAGATTGAGCTTCGATTTTTTTTCGTATTCAAGGCGCGCCAAAGATTGATGATCAGTTTGCATATTTAACGTATTCTGGCTTTGGCATAACGCAGAAGACGGGAAAAAAGACATACAAGATGGTATATTCTTTAACACAAATCGCCTTAAATCGGAACCGTAACTTTCTGTTCAAATGCTCCCGCTGGTCCGGCAGTCTCTCAACCCGGCCAAGCTATATGCCGTAGTCTCATGCTCTTTGCCCAGCACCTTTTCTCTGATCATAAGAGTCTTTTGATAATACGGCTGCGCTTTATCATACTTGCCCATACTCTTGAGCAGAAACCCCATGTTCATCGCACTTTGTACTGTATCAGGATGCTCTTCACCCAGCGAAAAAAAATGTCAATCGCGGATCTTGGGTGTACCGTGTGAGACGGCAAAAAGGGCAAGGCGTTTTTTTGGATCGTAAAAGGGTTGATTTTTTTTGCCTGGCATGTAAAATGTTCTTTTTTTATGTTCAAAGATTTATAGAACCACTTAAATTTTTAGATCAACACAGTTAAAACCGCGCACCGGCAGGCTTGGTCATTACAAAAGGGCGTTGCTTTAATTGTGAATCTTCAAGGCTCCAAAGATCCAGATAAATTGATTTGGGCGGCGGCTTCGATCCCGTTTGTCCCTGTGCTCATTTTCAACTGGCTTTGAATGGTTTAAATCCTCTCACAGAACGCAATCGAGCAGCGCCTCATCTGAAAATATCGAAGCGGCCATTTTTTTTTTTTACAATTTAGGAAGGTTTTTATGCAAAGTAAAGTAATCAATCTATGTCAAAAAAGTGCATTAATTTTAAGTGTTTTTTTAATATTAAATATGGCTTTTGCTTCAATAGCAAAATCAGCAGATTATTGGACAGCCTACGTCTCTGAAGAGGACTCTCCAGCGTATTGTTCAGATGGATACCTTGTTGGGTCAGCCGATTGCTCTGGTGAATATTGTGATAATATTTCTTTATTTTGCGATCAGGATGGAGAATATAACTCTCATGGCCAATCTTATTGGACACAGCCCTTTTCTGAGGAAGAAGGTACTGGATTCTGTAAGTTTGGCTATTTCATAACGGGCATATCCTGTAGCGGAAACTATTGTGATAATATCTCTATTGAGTGTTCTGACATTGGAGATTGGAGTAATTGTTATTGGACTGGATCGCATTCTGAAGAGAACGATCTTGGACATTTTTCTGCGGGATATTTTGCTGTAGGTGTTAAATGCAGCGGGGATTATTGCGATAATAAAAGCTACTATGTTTGTAAACCATGAAAAGGCTACAAAAACTTGCTCCATACATAAAGCACCATAAGCTCCAGCGAAATGGATTTGGGCGGCGGCTTCGATCCCGCTTGTCCTGTTATGGGGTCAATTTACATAAAGGTACGTAACGCGACATAGGTATTGCCGTAATCTCCTGACTTGGCGTTCCTTTCTTTTATTTTGTACCTACCAAATTCCCTGCCCTCCAACTCAGCCAGTTTGGGGGCAGGATTCCGTCCCAACGTTTAATCATCCGGTAGTCGAAACGATAAGCGCAGCGGCGTAGGTCGGCTTAACGATCCATCAAGCCGACAAAAGGCCGCACGAAACAATAAATAACGGCGATCTAAGAAGAAGATTAACCGGCCTTCTTGGATCGCTGTTTTTGTTTTGGATCGTGAAGGTCTGTGTTGGTGCGCCGGTGGTGGGCAGGCATGGCGTTTGGTCCTTGGGTTGGCATAGGCGCTCAAATTTCAATTGCTGGAGTTGCTCTACTTAAAGCTGAATATGATTTATTGCAAATGACTAATGAGAAAGCAGGCCCAATTATTCGTGCAGTAATGGAAAAAGGCCAAGCAGTACTCTGTGTAAATTTTCAATAAAATTAGGGTAATAGGGTTATATAAATGACAAATTACTATCTCTATATAATTATTTGGTAGTGCTCCAAATGTAAGTATGAAACTAAATATTTGAAAGTATAGACTTTTCGTAACTACTCACCCGTATCTATTTCCTGCTCAGGGAATTGTGAACCGGCTAATGCCATTTGAATTGCAACAAGCGGGTTTACACCTTGGCTTGACATAGTTTGCAGATAACTTGAAAT
>JAAERL010000738.1 GCA_024230435.1 Desulfobacteraceae bacterium | reverse complement strand
GGCACATGGTTGAGGATAGATATGAACTCCTTGGACCCGTCCAATCACACTGAGACTGAAAAAAGTGGGTCAAGCAATAGATCTTGGCAATGATTGCGGCCCCTCAACAATGGTACGCATTTTTGGCACTTTTTCCTTATTTTCCGGCTGCAATAGGATCACTAAAACTGTGAGTTTTTAATCATGGATGGCTTCACTGGATGCAGCTTCATTCCAGCTTCAATTTGGGCTAAAAATCAGCTTCTAAATCCTAATATTGACTGAGAACCAACATTTTCTGTGGGCCCTCTTGTAACCGGTCCCCTTAACTCCCTGTAGCCGCTACTTTTGTTAACTTTCTCTGGCCCTACACCCCACCCAATGCTAATATTAGATTTTTGGTTGTAGTGGCCACCCATGCTGGGCCAAATGTTGTGTCAACACATTCTTACATCTACCTAGAAAAAATCACAACATGCCTACTCCCCTGGGATGAAGGGCCAGAGAAAGGTACCGCTCATGGTGGTTTAAGCACGATTGAACCCAATATTGACCCCACCACAAAAAGGACCTTGCACGTTGTTAAGGATAGATATGATCTCCTTGGACCCGTCCAATCACACTGAGACTGAAATAAGTGGGTCAAGAAATAGATCTTGGCAATGATTGCGGCCCATCAACGATGGTACGCATT
>JAAERL010000737.1 GCA_024230435.1 Desulfobacteraceae bacterium | reverse complement strand
TACAATAACAAAGATTTGTAGGAGGAAAGTCATTATTAGGAGGCTCAAAGTACCTGCAGATCAATGTGTGCGTGTGTACTCTGTCATTAAGTTGAGCCCTGATATGAAGGGTCTCGCCAAAGGCTAAGAGAGATTTAAGGTAAACTTTCGAACTCGAAAGGTACAAGGACGTTTTATCATAAGGGTTTGCTTATGTTTAATCGCTGTGTTTATTCTATATTTTTTTTATACTCTTTTTTTTATTTAGAATAACTAGTACTGTCTTACATATCTTTATTACACCTGCGCCTTCCAGCTGCCTCTTCGAATCTCACCCGTTGGGCTCGAAGTAGGGGGTGACTCTCCTAATATTTACACGTTCCGAGATGCTGCCGCGTTGAATCCGGATGGTTCCGTTTGTATGAACCAAGGTGATTGTATAAGGTCCCAAATATTTCAGTTGACCTTTGCAGAGCTTACCACTGTCATGTTCTAGCAGAACTTTCTGCCCAACTTCATAATCAAAGTCAAGTCGGTGTTTGTTTTCACGCGTATTTGACTTATCCACTACTAGTTGTCTTTGCTGTCCTATGGCAGTCCAATCAGCCAAAAAGGGGAGATCAAACATCATATCTCGGCCAAATATAGCTGCGCCAGGCAAAGTTTTCAGAACCGTATGGTAGGTAGAACGAATGGCCCAAGCCGCATTCACGATAAAATCGTCTACGTCTTTGGGT
>JAAERL010000736.1 GCA_024230435.1 Desulfobacteraceae bacterium | reverse complement strand
GGAAAGGGTGTTGACGTTAGGGGGGTGGTCTCTTTGACGGCGGCGGGGCGGCGGCGACGGTGCTTTGCTTCGATTTCGGCCAAGGTCAGCGTGCCGACAGCCGATTTCGGCCAAAATCAGCCGAAATCGAAGCGTAGTGCCGCAACGACGCCCCCCCCCCTAGCATTTAACTACATAGTCATGTCCTCCATGACATGGCGGACGATGCTGGTAAGTTTCACGGTCCCTAGGGTGGTCTAGGGGCCGATTTAGCTACCGACTAGGGTACATGGCGCGCGGTAGGCGGCGGATTTTTATCTAGTAAAAAAACACTAACTAAATCGGAAATCGCATCGATTTCGATGGTATGCTGAAAATATGATATAGTACCAAAATGGGGGCGTAGAGTTCATTTTTTCTATCTAAAAGACCAAAATAATGTGTTTTGGAGATTTATTTAGATTTTGGTCGAGCTTGCGATACGTACACGATCGTGTACTTTCTGGATAAGGAGATAGTGTTCTCATCAGATAAGTCTTGATGAGTCTCGTTGAACAAAAAAGCAATCCGGCGTGTTACTCCTCGTGTTGACATAAACCCGTCATACTTACTACTTAGTGCAGAAATGTGACCGTATTAACACGGTTGAACGTATCTCATCATGCTTCCAAGCCATTTTCCCACACTATTTTTTAATCGCGAAAATACGGGAGTAACTTTTCAGCGTAAATCTGTCGGTGAGACATGCAATTCTATTTAACAGCCAAAGCGTATTTCCAAGTTTCAGTATTATCCTGGGAGACATTTTGAAAAAAACCGTGTGACTAACATGCGCTGGAATTAAATACAAAAATGTGCGCTTGTACCTGCCCCTATGTATGTGAAGCAATACGAGGTTTGAGTCGGTGATTTATTTTGCTCCCGTATTCAGGCTTCGCATGATTATGCGTTCTACTTATCTCCTTATCCAGCAAAAATAAGT
>JAAERL010000735.1 GCA_024230435.1 Desulfobacteraceae bacterium | reverse complement strand
ATCGTATGTACGGCACAGGTACATAGGTACCGTTAGCGAGCCCAAGTGTATGTGTAAAAGTTAGCCCTTCTTGCTTTTTTCGATTAGCCAACCCCCAAATCGAAGGATGAAGGTAATGTAATGTACGTACCTTAATACTGTGCGTATGTTCGAATAACAAGATGCTGGTACATAGATACAAAATAGTGTGTTGGGCTGGAATCGTAATGTCGTACCGTTGACATACCTGAGAAATGCCGTGCTCTAATTCAGGGTAACTAATTTGATTGCCTCAATTTCGCATTTTCTAGTTTCAATCCCATCATTATTTCACAAAATGACCAGGTTCTCTTGTTAAACTTCCTCAATTGTGCACATTCTTTTTCTCATTTTCCGGACCTATTTCTTTTTATCCTCAATTTCGCACATTCGATTTTGACTTATCAGTTGAACTAACTTTCTTCAATTGCGCACTTTCTTAAAGGTTAATATCATTTTCGACAATATGCCTCAATTGCGCATTTATTTATACGTCCTCCAATAGATGCCTCCATTCGTCTGTCCTCTGTCCGCTCAACGTAACCCTATTGGTATTATGCGTCCGATACCTTTTCCTCAATTAAACACATTTTAAATCGTCTGTCCGTCGTAAGTTAGGAAATTGTCAGTTGATGGCTTTCAATATGACGTGTTCCGTCCAATGTGCGTAATTCAGGCGTCATGTACGAAATCAGCCGCTTTATATCTTTCATGTTGAAGAATTATCTCGTCCGTCCGTCATCTTCCATCACGTTCGTCACCGCGCATGTAGAATTTGTACCGAACAATCAACCGTTCGTATGTGTTTTATTGCGGAAAATTGGATTTTAGTTTGACCATACATACTGCTACCATGAAGCCATGTCTTATATTGCCTCAATTGTTCCTTTTTAAAATGCGCAATTGAGGATTTTAATGTTTTCATTTCACCATTGACGAACCATGTCATACTCCATGTTTTAGTTTTCCTCAATTGCGAAGACCATATTTCTATTTTTCCTCAAAATATCTTTCACTCACCATAATT
>JAAERL010000734.1 GCA_024230435.1 Desulfobacteraceae bacterium | reverse complement strand
GTTTCTTGACATTTCTTCACAGAAAGTGCCAAGTTTGGGTGGAAATATGCATTGGTTGCTTGTGCTGGATGACTGCACCGATAATGGTTTTTCCTATTTTCTTAAAGAGAAAAGCCAGACTTCAGCGGTACTGATCCCATTTCTGAAGTCATTGGAGCGACATTTCGGCAGAGCGGTAAAGTTTATTCGTTGCGATAATAGTGGTGAAAACCAGGCCTTTTGCAATGCCTGTGCAAAAGAGGGCCTAGGTATCGAATTTGAATTCACCGCGCCCGGAACACCTCAACAAAATGGGCGCGTTGAGCGTAAATTCGCAACGTTATGGGGGCGTATGCGCGCGATGATGGCGGGAGCGGATTTTTCCTTGACCATGAAGCAGCTTCTATGGTGTGAAGCCGCAAATACGGTCACGGATTTGGACAATTTTTATGCTACGGAGGGTAGCAGCCTCGGCTCAGCCGTCAAATTTTGGGGGAAGGGATACAAATCGTTGATCGATTCGCCCAAAATATTCGGTGAAGCTGTTATCGTGGCCACTGGGGCCAAGATAAAGGCAAAATTGTCTGATCGTGGTAAGGTGTGTATGTGGATGGGCTATGCCAAGAACCATAAGGCTGGCACATACCGACTGTACAACCCTGCTACAAGGAAGCTGATTATGTCGCGTGATGTGGTGTTTCTTCGCAAATTGACGAAGGATTTCGAGGCTGAGAAGCTTAAAAATCATTGCCGGACTTTCAAATGGCAGTTTTCGACGGATCATGATGAGGACGAAAGCGACGATGAATCTTCTCTGCCAGAATTGGTCCCTGGCGAAGATAGCGACAGTGAGGAGGAGCCTGAATTCGCGGACCCAAAACCCTTGGTTTGCAATCCCCTGATTGTAAGGACGGTTCCTGACGAC
>JAAERL010000733.1 GCA_024230435.1 Desulfobacteraceae bacterium | reverse complement strand
TGACACGAGAACATCACATTGGCATGTTCTCGAACATCCAACGGATGATTGGAGGATGGGACCTCATACGACGGACAGAACGTCGTAGTTGGGCTATGAGCACAACAGGGGATTTATACCCTGGGATGATTAATTAATGGGATTCGTGTCATGAATCCTGGCGTGCAACGGGACTGGTGAGGGGCCCTACTACACTCGCCCCCCAGACTGACCATGCGATGAAACAGGCAGCAACGGTGAAAAAACCCTATTTTTAGGAGGAAAACCATTATTGGGTGGCGTGAAGTCGAGGCATTGCTCGCGGGCGGACTTTGTCATTAATTTTAGCTTTATTATATGCACTAAAGCTTTCCAAAGTCTAAGAGAGATTTGTAAAAGTGAAAGTTTTTAGGACATTTTTATAGTGAGTATTTACACTTGTTGTGTAGCATTTATTTTATTTTATTTTATTTTTTAATGCTTTTACTAATTTTTCCTATCTGTCTTACATATATCGTACACCAGCGCCTTCCAGCTGCCTCTTCGAATCTCACCCAATGGGCTCGAAGTAGGGGGTGACTCTCCTAATATTTACACGTTCCGATATGCTTCCGCGTTGAATCCGGATGGTTCCGTTTGTATGAACCGAGGTGATTATATATGGTCCAAAGAATTT
>JAAERL010000732.1 GCA_024230435.1 Desulfobacteraceae bacterium | reverse complement strand
TTCCCGATACTTGAGCCGTCTAGCCGCAGTCCCCTTGTGTACCCTAGTAACCTCAGACGATTGGGGCATTTCCCTGGCGCCACAGGGGGCGTTTGGGCACCCCATGGGACTAGCCCTTGTGTGCCGCCGCCCGCCGAAGTGGGTGGTAACCCAACCACACAGGGTATCGCGACTAAGCACCGTATTACATTACGGCCTGGGTGCCCTATCCTCAGACGGTGGGGTGGTTTTTAGGCATGTTTGTGGACTTCCCGGTAATCCCCCCAGGAATTGAACCAGAGGTTCTGGTCCCCAACGCCACAGGCCAGACTGTGATGCGCTGTGTCCTACGAAGCAAGTTGTGCAACGATGCGGATAATGTTCTACGAGCGCGTGTGAATACACAAGTCACCCTTCCAATATTGGACCATAGGTGGCATTGAATCAGTGGTCCCTCCCCGTGGAGCACGGATGATAACCGTTAAGCCACTGACAGCAATCATATGTGGTGTCATAAGGACACATGGAGGAAGGTTTGCCTTCAGAGACAAAGTAAAAAGTCAGTCAAGTGGCTAGTGGTGTGGCTCATTCTAATCTGCGCAGCCAGAGACAAGTTTTTGACATTTCAAGAAAGTTTTGCAAGCTATCCATTGTATTTTATGAGGAGTCTATGTATGAAAAACCAAACTAGACTTAGAAAATCCCTTGTTCTTTTTTGACGCATGATATGGGCAAATTCTGAATGATGTTGAAATTGAGATATATATTTATTACATCATTGAATAGCCTGTGTCCATCTAAAGGAGAGAGGGTCTATGGCCCATCGTGAGTTCATTGTCATGATAAAAAATGAAATCCAAGTGGCGACATGGCAAATATAATTCCTACATAGCTTTGTGTATCTCTGGTACCATTTTTTTACTGTACAAATCCGTGCCGGGTGTGTGCCTGTAGTCATGTGTTACTTTTCTAACAGTGTGGTGGTTATACAAAGCTAGTATTCTGTCTTGATTTTAATGCCATGATAAAAATTAAACCCCCTGGCGGTGTTATTTTTGCGGCAAAGATTTTTATTACCGGAGTAATTTTAGAACCACAACTGGCCGTAACATTTTATTACTAGACTAGGGTATATAGGAATTAGTACTAAAATCCAAAGACCTTCCCTCCTCCATCTAATCCCATTGAAAAAAATGTTCCTAGGTACTTAAATCTCTTTTCGGTTTGTTCTATTCTTTTTTTTGTGTAGATATTTTACCAAGTACACTTATTGTAGCTTGTTATGTATTATTATTGTG
>JAAERL010000731.1 GCA_024230435.1 Desulfobacteraceae bacterium | reverse complement strand
GCTGGGTTTCAGCCATCACAAAATGCCATATCTCCGTGGCAATAAAAATATAAAATAAGACTGTACCTGTACTTCTGTTTGAAATCACGCGGCCAACCTGGGACCGCTAGTGATTCATACCCCCCATCACCTTCCTCGGCATAGCGGGGTCAATGCTTGTTTCGCCATCGGCGCAAACAGCTAGTCTCTTTCTTCTCCTTTCATTTTGATCCACATCATCCAAGTAGCGTTGAATACTATTGAACGGAGGTTCAAAAGAAATTCTGAATTCTAAACCCAACGTTCTGACATCATTGATTACCTAGTGGTTGCCCTATTTCTCTGTGCCACAACGCTGAATTGCCTGACAATTATCCTTAGTTTTATCTGGACTGTCAATTGTTTTAATTCGGCGCTAATCCTCAGCGGTTATGCCAAGATTCCGCATTTTCGTTATTTTCCATAGTCATTTTGCCCATTTCCTCGCATTCTGTACTGTTTTCAACTTTTTCAACTTTCATCCAATTTCAAAAGTTGCCCAATTTTTGCACTGTGACT
>JAAERL010000730.1 GCA_024230435.1 Desulfobacteraceae bacterium | reverse complement strand
TCGATTTTTTTTCGTATTCAAGGCGCGCCAAAGTTTTGCTGATCAGTTTGCATACTTTACGTATTCGCACCTTTGGCATAACGCACAAGACGGGAAAAAAGACATACGAGATGGTATATTCTTTAACTGTAAATCGCCTAAATCAGTTTCCGGATTTCTCCAACCTGATTTTCACTGAACGGGCATGGCCGTCCAATCCCTCAATTTCGGCAAGCCGGATGATTTGCCGGGCCTCATCCTGAAAGGCCTGTTGCGAATAATGGATCAAGCTGGATTTTTTTAGAAAATGTTCCACTGACAACGCAGATGAAAAACGGGCGGTTCCGGCTGTGGGCAGCACATGATTTGGTCCGGCAATATAATCACCAACCGGCTCAGGTGTATGCGGGCCAATAAAAATCGCCCCGGCATGGCGAATGCGCGATATCATATCAAACGGCTGCCTCAGGTGAAGCTCCAGATGCTCAGGGGCAATACGATTGGCTATATCAACAGCGGTATCCAAGTCCGGCACAACGATCAGTGCGCCGAATTGTTTCAGGGATTGCCCGGCAATTTCCCTACGGCTCAAGCTGTCTATTTGTTGTTTGAGCGCTTTGCGTACCGCTCCGGCCAGTTTCAAAGAATCGGTCACCAGCACGGCGGATGCCAAAACATCGTGTTCGGCCTGGGAGAGCATATCGGCTGCGATAAAATCCGGGTCGGCGCTGTCATCGGCCAAAATCAAAATTTCACTGGGTCCGGCGATCATGTCAATTTTAACAGTGCCGGAGACAAGTTTTTTAGCCAGGGTCACATAAATATTACCGGGTCCAACGATAACATCAACCTTTGGAACCGTTAATGTGCCAAAGGCCAAAGCCGCAATGGCCCATGCGCTGCCAATTTTCAGAATCCGGTCTACCCCCGCTTTTTGAGCGGCAATAAGCAAATAAGGATTAACGGACCCGTCCTTCATAGGTGGTGTTGTCATCACAATCTGCTCGACACCGGCGATTTTCGCGGGGATAGCTCCCATCAGCACAGAAGAAACCAAAGGCGTTTGTCCGCCCTTGCCACCGGGGACATAGACTCCGGCGGCCTCCACGGCTCTAACCAACTGCCCGAGAAGTGTTCCGGCTCTGGGAGTTTCGATCCAGGATTTAGGCCGTTGCAATTGATGAAAGGCCTTGATCTGCTCTGCAGCCCGATCAAGCGCATGTATAAACGTCTGGCCCACCTTACCGGCAGCCGCTTGAATTTCTGCTCCGGTTACTTGCAATTGATCAACTCTGATCTCAGGAGCATCAAACCGGCGAACATAATCAATCAAAGCCTGGTCACCACGTTTGCGCACATCTTCTACAATTCGCTGTACCGCGCTTAAATCCTTACGTTTAAACCCCAAACCCCGGTTAACAATTTTGTCCAGCCGCTTTTGAGCAGCCTGGGAAGGGTATTTGTAAATTTGCATTTAACACTTTCCTTTCACTACATTAAAATGACTAACGCTGTGAGCGTTTATACCATATGTGCAACTTTGCCGAATATCAATTGCTCATGCCGCAATGTTAAAAAAAAGCAGATTAAATTTGACTTATGCGTTTAGCTCTGTACATAAATATTTTTTTTTTAGTCTACCCTTTCTTATGTACTAACACTTGAGCATTGGAGGCGCTTACATGAAACCGAAACGAATTCACAATTTTAACGCTGGCCCGGCAGCTTTGCCGCAACCCGTATTAGAAGAAATTCAAGCCAATTTTCTCGATTTTGGCGGTTCAGGTATGTCCATCACAGAGATCAGCCATCGTTCCAAATGGTTTGATAATGTCATCAGCGATGCGATTATCCGGGTCAGACGCTTGCTGCAATTGGACAAGCGTTATCACGTTTTGTTTCTGCAAGGCGGCGCAAGCCTCCAATTTGGCATGATCCCGATGAATTTTTTAAGTGCTCAAGACTGCGCCGATTATGTAAACACCGGCACATGGTCTGCCAAGGCCATTAAAGAAGCGCAAATCCAGGGCAAAAACATTCGGGTGGCAGCCTCTTCCGAAGACCGGAACTTTGCTTATATCCCAAAAGATATAGCGTTTACAACAAACGCAGTCTATGCGCATATCACCTCCAACAACACCATTAAGGGCACCCAATGGGCTGATTTTCCTGATACCGGGGACGCGGCCTTGATTGCCGACATGTCTTCGGACATCTTTTCGCGGTCACTGGATATTTCGCGATTTGGCATGATCTACGCCGGAGCCCAAAAAAACATAGGACCGGCCGGTGTTTGCCTTGTCATCATCCGGGATGATTTTCTATCCAAAGTACCCGTTCACCTGCCGACTATGCTCAAATACACTACCCATGCAGATAAAAATTCCATGTTCAATACACCGCCGTGTTTTGCAATTTACACGATTCAACTTGTGCTCAAATGGCTGGAAGAAACCATTGGCGGTCTTGAAAAAATGGATGCTCTGAACCGGAAAAAAGCTCAACTGCTCTACCAGAGCATAGACGCCAGCGAATTTTATAAAGGTACAGCCGATCAAGACAGCCGTTCATTGATGAATGTAACCTTCCGGTTGCCCAATGAAGATCTGGAAAAAGAATTCATAGCACAAGCGATTGCCAACGATTTGGGCGGCCTGAAAGGACACCGTTCCGTAGGCGGTTGCCGGGCATCAATCTATAATCCTACACCGCTAAAAGCTGTAGAAGTTTTAGTGGATTTTATGAAAGATTTTGAGAAAAAGAAGTCTTAGAGTTTGTTTGGGAAATAGAAAATTTGCATCATTTTGGCCTCGTTCTCGCGCTTTTGCAGCCGATTTAATAATTCCCAAACAGGCTCTTAAGACCATTGCAAGCTTAAGGACAGCCTTTTTACGACTTTGCCTTATGGTCTATCCACACGTTAATCTTGTGTATCACTAACGTTCGTTTATGATACATCCTGATTTTAGGCTTAAAAATCGGTATGGCAGCAGGTGTCAGGGGAATAGAAAAACGGGAATTATAATCATCGCTGAACAATGGCCTCTTATCACAACAAAAAGAGGCCATTTAATTCTATAGATTATCTCTGCTGTTCGGGTAAATTCGAATTTAGATATTTTTCAACTGTTCTAAGAATGCCTTTAGGTACGCTTCCTTTCCCAGCATACGCTTTGTAATGACCGCCAAGAGCCTCCGTATTTGAATAACCGGGCACAAGGTGACGAAGCCTTTTTATTAGTTGCGGCTTACCAATCTCAATAGCTTTAGTGTACAAATGGTCGTA
>JAAERL010000729.1 GCA_024230435.1 Desulfobacteraceae bacterium | reverse complement strand
TTCAGATTGCAATTGTAGCATCTGTATGACTGAAGCATGTCAACAGCGAAAGCCGGGATCTTAGCCCTTCCAAATGGCAATGCAGTAAAATGACCTTTTGTTATTCTGCTTCAATCAAATTAACCCTTATTGCCTACATCCATGACAGTCGCTACCCTGCTGAAAATAGAAACGGGGCCAAAGCTTGCAAATAAAACATATTCTGCATCTCGTTTTGAGCCAGGTTCGAAGCCCGGAACACAGTGCGTCCATTGGCAGCATGGCAATTTAGTAAAAACGATCTCTTTGGTTAATCTGATTTGCCAAGAACAAGTCATCTTGACGACATACCGACTGAGGAGGCAGTCATGCCGAAAATGAAAATGAGTCAAAAGCTTCTAAAAACTTTAGCTATCGTGAAGTTATACAGGCACATCATTTCATTCCTCTCTGATCATTGTGTGCGCGATGGGTCGCGACGTCGCTTGCGGGTTGACCCTGGTGCAGGGTTTCATCGATGTCAATGGAGTGGCCGGATTTGCTGCTTACCCAGGAAATCTACAATTGGAAGCTACCCACTAGCTTTTT
>JAAERL010000728.1 GCA_024230435.1 Desulfobacteraceae bacterium | reverse complement strand
TTGGAAACCAACACATACAACAGCTTATTTGCCCTAATGGCAGCCAGGTCCGATTTCAGGACCTGACTGTTTGCCACCACGGACAACCTAGCCTCAAAAGTGTTTTATCCCCGCGCAAAGGCCGACTGCCTGATACTTTTAAAGTGAGCAGATTCCTTGACTCACTTTAATCTTGCCTCTGACATTTTCACCCTGTGCTGTGCCTTCTTCCACAGAATTCCGACGCAGGGTGTTTTTTTAAAAATGGCTGTTGTCACTTTTTGTTTTAGTCTTCGACTAAAACAAAAAGTGCCTTTACAGCCATTTTTATAAAAAATGACTCGTACTTACGACCAATTTTTTACATATGTCAAATTTGTCCTTTCTGGTCTCTCAACTCACATCCGAGACACCATTTGGTACATTTAAATCCCAGCCGTTGGCCTGCATACTCTATCCGACTTTGCAGCGATAACACTGCCAACGACTACTGGCGACGAAATCTGATCACACAATTGGCGATCAAATTTCAGCGATAAAAATTCTATATCTAGCTGATGAAGCGAAAAGCGAAACAGTTTTATTCTACTCACTGTTCTAGAAAAGCAATTTTTAAAATTAACTTACTCTTAATGGATAATCTCGGTAGTTCTACACCACCTACAACACAAGATCTTTTTGTTTTCTTCGTGGCATTCTCCAGGTGTATGCTATCTGCCGCTCCGCCGAGCGACTGCCCAGCTAGCTAGCTGCTGCCCTTGCTTTTCATTTTGAAGCTGCCAAG
>JAAERL010000727.1 GCA_024230435.1 Desulfobacteraceae bacterium | reverse complement strand
ATAAGGCACAAATATTATGAGCGGCTAGTGTTCATGAAGCACCGCCTTGATGCATTTATTGCCATGGGCCGGAGGTGATGAGAGTAATGATGAATAGATGGAAAAATAATTATTGGAAGGAGGAAGAGGAGAAAGAAGTGAGATATTTTTTGGCTGTTGATAAGGATATCTACCTTCAATACTTCATTCACAATAAGGCAATTTTTGATGAAGAAAATGCTGATAAATTGCTCAAAGAAAGTATTGCTCAGGGCAAGCAGGGGAAAACAACGGAGAAATCAGATGAGTCGTCTGCTGAGATGATTACCAGCGGAAGTGATAGTGATGACAGTGATGGGGAAAGCCACGAGGAAAGGGGTGAAAATGAAAGCAACAGCAGCAGTGAAAGTGCTTAATGACTGTTAAATTAGCTATTTTAAAGAGGGGTTAAAATTTTATATTGGACTACAACAGTAATCAACGTAAGATATTGTTTGTGCAATACATTTTATAAATATGAACGCCTCAAAAAATGTCAACTGTTGTCTGTTGTGTTAGCAATGACAGGCAAGCAGATGAGTATGATAATATAGTAAATTATAGCAAAATTAACACATAGATAGTATTTTGGAATTTATTCAAAACAATCCTACAGAGATAGGTACTGTACATCGCACAATAGTTTACAGATTTTTTGGGCGCGGATTTATTTCGGGCGCCCACAAAAAAATCAGCCCAAAATATTAACAGACGATGTGCCTTAACAAGGAACATCAACTATTACCATAATCCCATCATCTGATTCAAACCAGGGGCCTCTGGAAAATCAAACGATACATATAAGGGATTCGAACATTCGCTCCATCGGCACTTTGTCCCCGGGTGCAACCACTGCACTACTCACGTTATAACACTAGGTAAAAACTTTATATTATAACCAATCATATTATACCTATAATGATACTGAGCATGATCAACTATACT
>JAAERL010000726.1 GCA_024230435.1 Desulfobacteraceae bacterium | reverse complement strand
GTAGTGCTGCTGGCCAGCTCAAATTGGACCTCTCATATCAGCTACGAGGCCGTAGCGTCACTTCTACGAATGCTATCCGTCTGAGCAGCGCTAACATACATACCTCATACCTGTCGCCACCAAGTATAATGAGCCACTAGAAGCGGCTCGTGCGCATATTGACGTCTCATATCCATACTTTGTTACTATCGCCATCAAGTATAATGAGCCACTAGAATCGGCTTTTGCATAAATAGTTTACTTCAGAGACGATGTGTAGTTGATGTTTTTTTGAATAGTTTTATACATCTGTTCTTTATCTTTTTGCAATAATGAATAGCCTCCTTTTTGCCTAAACAAATCAGTATATTGCTACAGTTCACGCAATTGGTTTTTCAGTTATGCGATGCTTTTTTGTCACGTTACCATGTATATTGGTCTAACTGGGCCACTTGAAGCGACTCTTGCTTCTCATGCTGACATCCTTTTTCCATGCATCGAAGGTTCTCTGGCCGCAATTTTGTATTCTGTGATCATGACGACTAGGTTTCTTTCATTGTTAATCCCTCGACTTGGCAGTTCAAAATAGAGATCTTATGAATCACCTTCGTCAACATTCAGCTCCCACCACTCTTTTTTTCCAAAATCACTGGCAGCTCTTTGTAACTCTCTCGTAATACTATCGTGTGATAAATTTGCTCGTAATAATATGTACCCATTGACTG
>JAAERL010000725.1 GCA_024230435.1 Desulfobacteraceae bacterium | reverse complement strand
TTCTCGGAGATACGTTAAGAGCGCATGGCGAAATAATTTAGCTTTCAACTTAACTTTGTGCGGGCAAGAACCAATTGTTTGTGGCGTGCAGTGTCAAAGTTTTCCTCCAAACTCTAATTGATTGTAGACATCATCCGAAAACAAAAGTAGGATGATGCAATCAATTGCATTGCGGACGACAAACATCCCGAAGGCCACGATGGCCTGCTGGACTCCTGGGAGAGCCAGAAAATCATCGCGGGACCTTCCTGATGACCCTGGCAACACCCACAAACGCCGGCAAGCGCCAGCGCAAGGTGGGGAGGCTGCAAGAGATTGCTGACGCACTGTCAACCAGGTAGAGGCTCTCACATCAACACAGAGTACATTGCAAGGTACGAAGAGCCTCCCAAAGGCCACGGCAGCAAGTAAATCAACAGGTAAAAAGTTTAGTCTGCGTTTGTGGAAATATGCGAGGGCGCGATAAAAAGGGGGCTATTTTTATAGTTCTATCAATGTTTTTAATGGAGGACACGCCGCTAAAGAAGAGGGCATTTTACCTTCCCCCCCTTTTAACTATTTTAAATAAGTTGTGCACAAACCAAATAGGTACATACCTTGGTACCTTACTTTTCC
>JAAERL010000724.1 GCA_024230435.1 Desulfobacteraceae bacterium | reverse complement strand
TGCTCTTCCTCAACGAACGCCAAGAACGTCGCTGCGCGGAACGGGGGGGGTGGTATTCAAAAACGCCATCTTCTAAGGCAATGTTTGCCACGCCGTTGGCCAACATTGCCTTAGAGATGGTAGGTAATGACACACTTATAGTCAATTAAATTAAAAACGATTTTGCCAGTTCATAGTTCGAAGTATGAACTAGTGATTTGTCGCTCCACGTAGCCGTGCGTAGTCATTAAGCGCCTTTTCGAAGGTCGTGATAACACAAATGTGGCGACGGGCGGCATTTTATCATCAATTACACTAAATAGTAAATAGAATTATCTAGAATAAATTTTCAATTACGCGCTTCACTGTAGCCCCCGATGAGTATGTCCGTAGGGCATTCCGCCGGTCCAATTGTTGTAAACAATCCGACCGGCAAATACAGCCGCCGCCAAAGTCAGAGCGGAGGCGTGCCGTGAGGAAAATTATTGTCAATCCTATTGTATGATAGGTTGTTGGTGCTCAGTTTTGATTTTTGCAGATCG
>JAAERL010000723.1 GCA_024230435.1 Desulfobacteraceae bacterium | reverse complement strand
GTCTTTCCATTGTTCTCATTGTAATCATTTGTTCCTAAAAACTCGAACTTGTACATTAAATCCCTAAGGTGGCACACCATTGCTCCTAAATTGCATGCTCCCATGTATTCTGCTTCGGCACTACTTAACGCAACCGGAACTGGTAACGTAGATTGCGCGTCTATTAAACCTCCTTGTACGAACACTTTGAATCCACATGTGCTCCTTCCCGTGTCTGGACAATCTTGCCACGAAGTATCTGAGAACCCAATAATATCCGTTGGCTTAATTTCATGTTTTTGACAAATTTGATATGCCGGAGATTCTTCGACGTTGGAATAGAGTTTGATCGCGTAATCTGGGAACTTTCGCAAGTATCCGAACACATGTAATAATGCCTCGAAGTCTTTCATGCCGGGATTCGAACACGACTTTGCAAGTTTGTTCGTTATCCATAGTATGTCGCATCTAGTATTCAACGCGGCGTATAACAACGAACTAACCGCACTTGCCATAATAAGCCCTTTATAACGTCTCTCAATGCTGACCTTTTCTTCCTCACTTTTTGGTCTATTTTCTTTTGAATACACATAATCAACAGGTGCTGGTGTATTCTGCATTGGAGGCAAACCCCATAAAGTCTCTTTTCCACAATATCGATTTAGTACATGTCGAACATAATTCTCTTGATCTAAAATGTAACTTCCACATTTTTCTCTATACAATCTAGTACCTAAAAACCAATGTGAATGTCCTTGCAATTCCAAATCAAACCTTTTCTTCAAATGATTTGTAAATTTTTCTTCTAATTCTGAGCTTGAAATTTCGTATAAACAATCGTCAATGTAAACAATCAAAAAACAATATTCATTTCCATTTCTGTATACAAATAAGCTTGGATCAACTTTGCTTTGAATGAATCTGACATATTCATTTGTAGTTAACCATTCCACTAGATCATCATTGAAAACTTTTGCAGCCACATCTGTTCCATAAATTGATTTGACAATTAATTGTGGACTTTGAAAATACTCGGCAAATTCAGGAAGTAAATCTGAATATTCATGAGGTAATTGAATGAATAATCTCTTTTGCATTTTCCCTTGGCAAAAAGCTCCAATAAAATCCAATTGCTTGATTGCATTCTTCCTTTTAGCTGCATCAGCCACAAACATTTTAAAAGTTCTCCCGAAAACACAAGGAGACCAAACATCTTCTTCAGCAGATTTTTTCTGTAAATCACCTCTAGCAACACATCTAGCTTTTAATTTGTCTAAATACCCTCTGCTGGTGACTTTTGCTTTAAAAATAACCATAGCTGGAATGATCTCATCTCCATCTTTAGGTTTCTCACCCCTCCTGAATGTTCCATTCTCAACTAAAAATTTTATTTCTTTTCTAATTGCTTTAATCCAATCTGCTTGTATCTCTTTCCCCAAATTTTTAATATCTCTCAACGATTTTGGCTCTGGTAAATATGGTGAGATTGGTATATCCTGTAGCTCTGCTGCTTCTTTTACTGCACTGAAAGCTGATTCCATATCATCAAAAGCTTTTATCATTTCTTCTTGTTGTAAGTCATTTGCAAAAGCTATATTCTCATTTTTATCGGAATTATTTCGAGTGCTTCTTCGAATCCCGTCAATTTTCTGAGATCCCAAGTTTAAATCAATTTTATGCTCTTTTATTGGTTCAAAGAAATCATCATCTGACTCTTCTTGTTCATCTTTATCTTCATCATCTGAACTATCATCTTCATCAATATCATAAGGTTTCAATGGTGGAACTGAATCATCATCATCGAAATTAATTTCATTATTTTCAAAATCTTTATTCATTTTGTCAACTAAATTTCTGATTTCTGGATTCACTTTGCTGTCATCACTATCACTGTCATCATCACTTTGTAATAACTTAAAATGATTTTCATTGCTTTTATTTGATTCGACTTTATGTTCACTTTCAAAAGTTTCTTTTTGACCCCAATGTGAAATTTCTGTGTCCATTAAGTTAGTGACATTTCCAGTAGTTTCTGTGATTTCAGCTTTTCTCCCACCAACTTTTCCAATATTTCTTTCCATTTGTCCTTGATCAAACACTTTTCTCGTTCCTGTTATTCCTGACATAAAATGTTGATCAAAAACTACATCCATTGATACAATTAAATGTGAATCTCCAATCTTTTCAGAAACATAAATCAACCATCCAGCTTGATCTTTTGGAAAACCAACAAAAATTCCTCTACTTCCTCTTTGCAATTGCTTGAATTTTGTCGTTAAATCTCCGTTGTGATGTGGTTGATATCTTTTAAAAATTACTGGACAACCAAATACTTTGTATCTCTTAATCCTTGGTTTCTTTCCATGAATCATTTGATAGGTTGTAGTTGGATTCCCTTCATGATCTACCAACCCTTTTCCAGGTAGAACTCTCAAAATTTTACAAGCATAATCCAAAGCTAAATGATAAAAATCCATTGGTAAATGTGAATGTACCAGCATTGATCTAGCC
>JAAERL010000722.1 GCA_024230435.1 Desulfobacteraceae bacterium | reverse complement strand
TGAATGAGGACCTAGCCTAGGTAAAAAATAAAAAGAAACAGATTTAAATGTTCTCGGGCAAGTCGTATCAAGTGGTGTCAAGTCGTGTCAAGTCGTGTCAAGCAACTCATTACAACTTGTTACAACTCGTTACAATTCGTTACACTCGTGTCAACTCGTATCAATCGTGTCAACTTGTATCAATCGTGTCGAGTCGTGTCAAGTTGTGACATGTTTGATACAAGTTTAGCGAAGCAGAGTCTAAGTCATAATATAGTCAGAGTTAATTAACATCGATTATCTACATAGCCTTTGCATAGCCAAAAATGGAGTCCCGTACGAATTCCCTCATATATTATTTTCATGTTTAGTGAGTTGAAGTTTGTGTTACAAGAAGGTCGAATCTTTCCTCCTTCTCGATCTCATATAAAAGTCATAAGTGCCTGTCTGATTGCCGACTGGTCCTGTACGTACTCATGCTTCAACCCAACCAACGCGCCGGAGCACGACGTGTAGATTTCACGCCATCGCTTCAAGAGATCTCACGCTGGCTAGCTGATAAATATACTTAGACTGTAAAAAAACTTAGACTCCTCGGAGGCCAATAATATGATTCCCATGTAGTGGCATACCTAGCTTCGCTTTTTTTACTTCCCAGGGTTCCTCCTTTTACGCGATTTATGTCCATCCTAATGTATTAACTTAATAATATAACTGAATAGTACGAACATTAGATGTTTAACTTTTATCCCCCAGTTGAAAACGGTGCATACTAACCAGCAAGTTGCGTAGAAACCCGAAATATTTCATCATGTGATTTTTTTGCTCCCGCCAAAATAGAATTGATGAAATACGTAGGAATTCATAATAACACGAATATCTTAGACTAGTCTAAGTTTATTTATCCGCTAGCTGGCGCTGTTGTCATATCATTGTGATGTTGTGGGCGACTCTGGTCATCGTCCTTCTTGTATCTCCCCGAACCGTCATGATAAGGATGGCAAGTGTACCAAGACGCGGGTCGTCACATCCCCGCCGATCCGCAAGGATAGTCGCTCAGAGTAAAGGTTCGCCCGGCGTCGACGGCGGCGACGCAAATGAGCTCTGTGCCGAAAAAAGCGCGAAGCCGAGCGGATCGCCGCCTTCCGCAGCGAAGGCATCGTCCGCAGCGCATGGAAACGAGAGCATGGGCGGCACGACGCCGTTGATAAATCTGGGCAAACTCGCTCGCGGCACCCTCGTCAAGCGGCCGAGCGCCACCGTCAAATCGCCCTACGTGGCGGACGTTTCCCTATCCTCGGGAAGGACGAAGACGGCGGCGGCCCGGA
>JAAERL010000721.1 GCA_024230435.1 Desulfobacteraceae bacterium | reverse complement strand
GCGGAAAAGAATATACCAGATTGAGCTTCGATTTTTTTTCGTATTCAAGGCGTGCCAAAGTTTGCATACTTAACGTATTCGGGCTTTGGCATAACGCAGAAGACGGGAAAAAAGACATACAAGATGGTATATTCTTTAACAGAAATCGCCTTAGGAATGGGAATTAAATAAAGCAGACGAGGGTTACGCCGAATTCCGGTTCGTTACGCAAGGCGCGTAACAGGTTGCATATTAAACGTATTCGGACTGTTACGCAACGCAGCTTACGGATCACAAGGCAAACAGGATTGTTTATTTTATTAAAATTCACGTTCCTTAGATCAAGAAAGGTTATCCCAGAAGGCCTTGCCTTGCTCCATGCGTTGATCTTGACCGCCTTGGGCAGGGGGACGCGGCGGCTTTCGTCCGCGAAGACGGCTAATACGATCTTCAAGGGGCGGGTGCGTTGAAAAAAGACTTTTCAAACTTTTACCTGAAAGCGGATTGACTATAAACATGTGGGCCGTAGCAGGACTATCAGTGCGCATAGGGATTTGACCCGAATAAGCGCCAAGTTTTTCAAGTGCGCCGGCCAATCCTTCTGTTTCACCGGCAAATCGGGCTCCCGTTGCATCGGCCAAATACTCCCTGCGGCGCGAAACCGCCATTTGAATAACAACCGCGGCAATAGGAGCAATAATGGACATAACCAGCAAGCCGATTCCCCCGAGACCGTCCTCCTCATCACTGCGATGACCGCCGAAAAAGGCGGAAAATCGCGCGAAATTGGCCAGCAACATGATGGCTCCGGCCATGGTGGCGGCAATGGCTCCGATTAAGATATCCCGGTTATAAACATGCGCCATTTCATGAGCCAAAACACCCATTATTTCCTTTGAGTTCATTCGGTTAAGCAATCCCTGGGTAACCGCAACCACCGCATTTTCAGGATTGCGTCCAGTTGCAAACGCGTTAGGAGCTTCTTCGGGGATCAAACAAACACGGGGCATTGGCAAGCCGGCCCTCTGTGCAAGAGTTTTTACCATATTATAAAGCTCAGGAGCCTGGTTGGGGGTTATCTCGCTGGCCCGATACATTTTCAATACAATTTTATCCGAATACCAATAGCTGAAAAAATTCATTCCAATAGCCAAAATAAAAGCTAAAACCATTCCTTGCCGGCCTCCCAAAAGCTGGCCGATAACCAGCACCAATGCTGTCATTGCAGTCAGTAAGAGTACCGTACGTATTTGATTTCCCATTTTTTTCCTTTTTCCTCCGTTGGCGTTGGAAATATAAATAAATTTGATTCTAACCGCATAATGTATACACATAGAACCATATAAACCAGCTAAAAAATAGGATTGATCCTCAAAAAAGCAAGAACAAAAGGTTGAAAAGCATTCATGCCCCTGTTTTATAAAGATTACGCTCACGGATATAAACAGGCTTTTCAACATAAAAATGTCTATAAGATTTACAAAATCAGAAAGGAAAACGGCAAACCATGAACAATGCTATTGTATCTAAATTAGTTACGCCAAGCAGTATTCAAAGAGCCCTTCCGGTAACGCAAGTGCTTCCAAAAGTTATGAGCCGCTTGATTCACTTACACCCTAATAACTCGCCCCAGCGGCCAAAAGCCATGGTATTTATCTCCCCTGAAAATGAGAACGAAATGCTTTTGCTTAATACAAAGCACATTCAAAATTTAAGGTTATCAACAACGCGAAAGATAACAGATCCTTTTCCCTACGGAATTCTTGTTCAAAATGCGCCCTCCTGCAAGATAAACGCCTTGGCAAACGGCGCAAATAATACAGGTACACTACCCAGAATCACCGAAACTGAACTATTAAACATAGCAAAAAAATTAAATGTAACCAGCATTGGTGAAATTCGCAACGCTTCGGATTTCGAGTTGTTAGCAAAAAAAATTGACTCTGTGCAACTAAACAAGATTACCGCAAACAGTAAAGACGAATATGTAAAAGAGCTGAAGAATATCCTTGATAAAGGAAATTATGCTATCGTCTTTTTTGACGTCGGTACCGGCTCTGGTAATGAACGCATGGGTCATCCTGCAAAACTTAACGGCAAGCATGAGCATGCTGCTATTGTCAGCCCTTATAGCAATAATACCGGCGATAAGGTTTGGGCCGGGCAGTGGGGGATTTCTTTACGTATTGATGTCAATAAACTGGCTGATTCCAGCCTCCAGCTACCAAAAACGCACCCGTCTGAAAAGTTTATAAAAGATTCCAGCAGGTGGCGGCAAATTGATATTGATAATGAAGATATGGATGTAATCGGGCGCCCGCTTCCACGGTTTGGAGCTACAAAAGTAGTACCCGAGGGTAACAAGGGGGATGGCTTTCATGGATTAATCTATGAAATGATAGTTCCCCAAAAGCCCGATACTGAAAACTCAAATTCTTAGGCGATTGGCGGAAAAAAAATTAGCATCTTAACAGATACTATATTGGGCTTAGATTTTTTTTCGTCTTCAAGGTATGCCAAAGTTTGCTGATCAGTTTGCATAATTTACGTATTCGCACCTTTGGCATAACTTAAGAAGACGGGAAAAAAGACATGCAAGATAGTATATTATTTAACACAAATCGCCCTAAGAGCCTGTTTTGGAATTATTAAAAATGTTCAAAGCCCCTGACACGTGTGAAAAAGCCATACCACTCGAAAAAACGCTCATTGCCAGCAAAGCAGCTCCCTAAAAACAATAGCTGCCCCAAAGATGCCTCGGCGCATCTTTGGGGCGCTTCATCGGCAAAACACGCATAAACACCTCTATGCCGCTGTATTTTAATATCTTTTTAACAACCGCCCCATTTTTTCAGATTGCGTTTTAGTTTCAAAAGCTCAGGCGGTATCCTGTGCAATTAAGGACCACCATAATATGACCCGGTGGCCGAGTCAGGCCGTTTAAATCCTGTAATTACTATGATCTGGTTTTCCAAACTTGAAAGAACTTGCAAATAAAGTCAAATTTTGCTGAATTGGCAACATCCAGGCAATATCCTGACCATGGATAACCTTTTAGAAAGGTAAAAACAGGACGCTAATATCCGCTACGCCATAACAGAAGGATTATATGTCACTGGAATATTAAATGCATAATAAAAAATTCAAACAGGGGAACACAAATGGATGAGGACCAATTTAAGGGGGATGCCTCCAATCCGCAAGACCAGGAGAACCAAAAGAGCTTTGCCGAGCTGCTGGAATCCTATGAATCGGGTATGACTGATGATATCCAGGTTGGCGATAAAATTCGGGGCCGGATAATATCCATTAGTAACAACAATGTTTTTTTCAACACAGGTACCAAGGCTGACGCAGTGGCTGAAAAGGAAGAACTGCTGGACGAAGAAGGTAATCTGCCTTACGAGCTCGGGGATGAACTCGAACTCTATGTCGTAAGTGCAGATGAAAGTGAGATTCGATTATCCCGCGCCATTTCCGGTATTGGCGGACTCAATACGCTCAAAGACGCTTATGCCAATGCTATCCCGGTCGAGGGCAGCGTTAAACAATCCATTAAAGGCGGCTTCCAGGTAGAAGTGCTCAAACGCCGCGCATTTTGCCCCATAAGTCAGATAGACGCGATTTACGTTGATAAACCCGAATCATACGTCGGCGGCATCTATCAGTTCCTTATCAAAAAATTCACTGAAGGCGGCAGAAATATTGTCCTTTCCCGCCGTGAATTACTGGAAGCCGAACAGAAAAAAAATCGCGATGCCTTCTTGCAACAACTTGAAAAGGACCAAACGCATAAAGGCAAAGTCACGCGCCTGATGCCCTTTGGCGCATTTGTGGAATTGATTCCGGGACTTGAGGGCATGGTCCACATTTCAGAACTAAGCTGGTCCCATGTGGAAAAACCCGAAGAGGTGCTAAAACCCGGAGACGAAGTTAACGTTCAGATTCTACGTATCGAACCGGGTGAAAAACAAAAAATAGCCTTAAGTATCAAACAAGTTCTGGCAGACCCATGGGAAAACGTAGAGGATAAATTTGCGCCAGGGCAAAAGGTTAACGGGAAAGTGACCCGCTGTGCAAAATTTGGCGCGTTTGTTGAGATCGATCCGGGTGTCGAAGGGCTGGTTCATTTAAGCGAGATGAGCTATACCCAACGGATCATGCGCGCTGAAGATATTGTTGAGCCCGGACAGGCCGTAACCGTCATGATTAAGGAAGTCGATACCCGGAAAAAACGCGTCAGCCTGAGTATCAAAGACGCCCTTGGTGACCCCTGGCTGAATATAGAAGACAAATATAAGCCAAATACCGCCGTAAAAGGCTCCATTGAAAAAAAAGAAAATTTCGGTTTGTTTGTTGCATTGGAGCCTGGTGTGGTTGGACTTTTGCCGAAATCTGAAATCAACCAATCGGGAAATGCATCCAAAATTGACAAACTTAAACCCGGTGATTTTATTGACGTTACCATTAAGGCCGTTAACCCGTCTGAAAGAAAAATATCCCTTTCATTAGGCAAAAGCAGCGAGGAAAATAACTGGCGCAAGTTCAGCACCCAGAAAAGTAATTCAGCACTGGGATCCCTTGGAGAAAAGCTGGCCCAAGCCCTAAAAAACAAAAAAAAATAGCCGCTTGCGGCCCAATAACAAACAGCAATTGATCATTTGAAGCTTAAGGGCCTTAATAGGCTCAAGCCCCTTAATATATTTAAATTTAATTCATATTCTTTAGGGAGCAAACGAATGTCAGAAACCGAACATTATGACCTGGTCATTGTGGGCGGCGGCCCCGGTGGCTTATCAGCCGGCATATACGCCATGCGGGCAGCCTTGAAAACTGTGTTGATAGAAAAGGCAATACCGGGAGGTCAGGTCAACCTTTCCGATGAAGTTGAAAACTATCCTGGAATCAAGAATATCAGCGGTGCGGAGTTGTCCATGAAATTTAATGAACACGCAGACAACTACGGACTTGAAATAATATCTGACGAAGTCACTGTTGTTGATCCGGGATTGGATCATCATAGTGTAACACTGGCCGACGGGCGTACTCTCAAATCCCATTCCGTCATACTGGCCACTGGCGGTACGCCCCGAAAGTTGAACATCGCCGGCGAGGACGAATATTACGGCAAGGGCGTTTCCTATTGTGCGGTCTGCGACGGATTTTTTTTTAAAGGCAAAGACGTCATGGTCATAGGCGGCGGTGACAGCGCTTGTGAAGAAGCCCTCTATCTTTCCAAACTGGCCAACAAAGTTTATATCGCCCATCGCAGGGACGCTTTCAGGGCCAGCAGAATGCTTCAACAGCGTGTAGAAGCCGACTGCAATATCGAGGTGCTGTGGAATACCATCGTCACCGAAATCAAAGCCGCCGATGGGGCAGTCAGGCATGTTATGCTCCAAGACACCCAAAGCGGTCAACAGCGTGAAACGCCCATCGATGGTGTTTTTATCTTTATCGGTTTTGTTCCCAATAACCAACTGGTGCCCGCTGGTGTGAGAAAAAACCCCGAGGGATTTGTAATTACCGACGACCGGTGCGCCACCAATACGCAGGGCCTCTACGCCATTGGCGACCTGCGGGAAAAATACGCACGCCAGATCGTTTTGTCTGCCGCCGACGGGTGTATGGCGGCTTTATCGGCAGCCCATTACATCGAAACGCGTAAAGCAAAATCCGGCGATCGTACCTGTACATTGCCGTAATGATCCTGATTTTAAAAAACTTTTTTATTTCGCAACATGTAAGGGCCTTGGACAATGCAAGGTCAGGCGCCTAAAAAAACCGGATGTTAGCATTTGAACCGGCAACGCTAACATCCGGTAGACTTTAGGCGATTTGTGTTAAAGAATATACCATCTTGTATGTCTTTTTTCCCGTCTTCTGCGTTATGCCAAAGGTGCGAATACGTTAAGTATGCAAACTGATCAGCAAAACTTTGG
>JAAERL010000720.1 GCA_024230435.1 Desulfobacteraceae bacterium | reverse complement strand
GATTTCTGTTAAATAATATACCATCTTGCATGTCTTTTTTCCCGTCTTCTGTGTTACGCCAAAGTTGCGAATACGTTAAGTATGCAAACTTTGGCATACCTTGAAGACGAAAAAAAATCCTGCCCAATATGGTATATTCTTTTCCGCCAATCGCCTAATCCTGTTCCCAGCAAATGGCGTTTTCCGGGCAATATTTAATGGCCTCATCTATATCCGATTCCGGGTAAGCATCCATTTCAATCACCTCGATCAATCCGGTATCGTCATTTAAATAAAATACAGCCGAACAGATCTCAACACATCCCATGCACATGGTACAAACTCCGATATCGATCACGGGCAGTTTCACGAAAATTCACGTTTCAGTGAGCTGTGAATTGTCCTCCCGATAGTCTGGCCGAATTCATAGCTTTCTTCGAGCCCTTTTTTATCCGGGATGTATTGCTTACGGATGGGCTCGATGATTTCGAACTTCATTTCCTGAAGTTCTTTAGTTATCTGTTTGACGGCTTCACCGCTCCAGCCGTAGGAGCCAAAAGCTGCTCCGATTTTATTCTGCGGTTTTAACCCTTTCATATATGTGATGATATCGCTGACCGTTGGAAATAACGAATTATTCAACGTTGGTGAACCGATGATCACCGCCTTGGCATCCAAAACTTCAGTCATGATGTCGCTGCGATGCCATTTGCGAAGATACATGGGACGAACATCAATACCTTCGGCGGCGAGACCGGATGCAATGGCATTGGCCATTTTTTCAGTGCTGTGCCACATGGTATCATAAACCAATACAGCTTTGGGCCTGGGTATCTGTTTGCTCCATTGAAAATATGCATTTATGATTTTTGCGGGGTCTTTGCGCCAGATAATTCCATGATCCGGGCAAATAATATCTATTTGCAGCCCCATTTTGGCTACCCTATCAATTAACTTGAGAATTAAAGGAGCGTAAAGCAACAAGATATTGGCAAAGTATTTTTTTGCATGGGGCATGATGGCGTTGCCAACGGCATCATCAAACTTTTCAAAACCGGCGTAATGTTGGCCAAAACCATCGCTGGAAAAAAGAATTTTATCTTCCTTGAGATACGTAAACATGCTATCGGGCCAGTGCAGCATGCGTGTTTCCAGAAAAGTCAGAGTTCGGCTTCCCAGGCTCAATTCCTGTCCATCAGATACCGGCTCAAGGTTCAATTGCTGGTGAAAATGCAGCTTCAGGTTCTTTGCCCCCATCTTGGAGCAGTAAACCGTTTTTTCTTCACCAATCCTATGCATCACCTGGGCAAGGCCGCCGGAGTGATCCATTTCAGTATGATTGCTGATAACAAAGTCTATTTTGCGAGGATCAATGATTCGTTCAATGTTTGCGAGCATTTGATCCGTAAACTCTTTTTTCACCGTATCGATCAGCACCACTTTTTCATCGACAATCAGATAGGCGTTGTAGCTCGTGCCAAGCGGTGTTGAATACCCATGGAAGTCTTCTATATTCCAGTCGTTTACACCAACATCGTAAACACCTTTGACAATCTGCGTTGGTTTCATGTGTTAATCCTTTTATAACAATTTTCCGCAGATCAATGCGGGTTATGACAGCCCGAGCGCCCGTTTTTTCAAAAAAGAGCACTCGGCCTTTTTTTAATTATTTTTATTCTTTTTCAAAATCATCTTTGCTGGCGCCACACACCGGGCATTCCCAATCATCTGGAACATCTTCCCATTTGGTTCCAGGTTCCACACCATTATCCGGATCACCCTCCTGCGGGTTGTAAACATAGCCGCAGATCGTACATACATAATTGTCCATTATAAAATATCCTCCTTCTGATTAATGAGAATTGTCCACATTGCTCTCTGAATTGACAAAATCAATAACTCGTTTTTCTATCTCAGCGCACAGTGAGCGCATTTGTTCCATATTGCGCCCGGATGCAGCCGGCAGTTGCCACTCCAGGCAGTCAGCTCCAGGCAGGTCAAAATCTGTTTCACCGTCTCCAAAGCTGATGATAACGTCTATAGGTATCGGCCCAACAGTATCTTGCAAGGACCGGGGGCGGCGAAACCCCATGTCGATGCCTTTTTCAGCCATCACATCAACCATGAGCGGATCTATGCGCCCGGCAGGATAGCTGCCGGCTTGAATAACATCGAATTTATGTCCTCCATATTTTTGGGCAAAAGCGGCCGCCATTTGGCTGCGGCAAGCGTTTTCGCAACTGGCAAATAAAACCTTTCGGCGGCCGGATAACCCTTTGGCCAGTGCGGCTGCTTCACGGCTCACATCTTGCTGAACCGTTGGATGAGATTTAATCTTGCCCTTGCCCTCAACGCGCCGGTAGGTCAGACTACCAGTATAATCCGCACCCAGTGCGTCAAAAAAGTATTTTGCCGTTAAATGCATCCCTTCGAAAAGCTGCTTGCCCGCTGTCGCCCCAACCGCCAGTAAAAAGCCGCGGCGAAAAGAACTGGCCGGATCATGGAGTTTAAGCATGTACCGCCTTGCCCAAAGGGTTTGACAACGGTCTATCAACGCTTTTAGTTGAGCTGAAACGTTATAGAAAAAAACCGGGGAAGCTGCAACGACCACATCCGCTTCCCGCAAGAGTGTATAAATCTCCCGGCTCATATCGTCTTGGATGGGACAAATGCCTTTTTTTTCACAAACAGTAAACTCTTTGCAAAACTGGATATCTTTTTGCGCCACCTGCACAATTTGGGTTTGAAAGCCGTGCCGTTCAAGCTCTTTCATAAAAAGAGATAATAATATATCACTGTTACCGTCTTTGCGGGGGCTTCCCTGGAGGCCAAGTGCAAACATAATCACCTGCTGTTATTTTTAATGTGACATTTTTTGCATGACGTGGGACCACTGGATTTGTCTTCTTTTTTTGCGGTCCTGTGGCATTTAATGCACTGTTTATTCATAACCTGTTTTTTGACAAGTTTTCCTTCCTGTTTCAGTTTCTCGATGCTGCCGGCTTGTTGGTCAAAAACCCCATGGCAAACGTTACAATCGTTTAAGGCCTTCTGATGTTTCAAGTGGGGAAAAGGCACCGGGCCCCTGCTGCCGCCATATAAACTCATTTTTTCAGCGCCTTTTTTTTCATATTCTGCGACAAAGGCTGTTGCCGGGCAAATCGCAACGATGATCAAAGCAACGATCATCAATTTGAATTGCAGCATATGTGTTTTTTCCCCTTTATCTTTAGTCATCAAATAGCTCCTAATCGTTCATCATTGGATACAAAAAAAATTAATTACCACCGTGTATAGCGATAGGCAACCTGAAGATGAGCTGACATTTAATAGACCCGCTCATGCTCCAGATCCTGCTTCGTTATTTTGTCTTTAAAAAGAGTATAAGCCCAGATCTGATAGGCAAGCACCAACGGAACAAATATTAACACAACTACCAGCATAATTTTCAATGTCAGCGGACTCGAAGATGCGTTAAAGGCGCTTAAGCTGTATTCGCTGTTGATGCTAGACGGCAACAAGTTGGGGAAAAGGCCCGCAACTCCAAAAAATGTAGCACTGACAATAACTATTGCCGAAGCAAACCACGCTTTGAAATAAGCCCGTTTTAAAATGAAAAGTTTAACCGTAAGCAACCCCGCAACCGCCAGTACTATGATAACAAACAGTAGAGGGTATGCGAAATAATTTACGTATAAATTTGTGGCTATTGCGCTATAGGCCAAAAACGCTACAGCGGCCAGAACGGTCACCGGCCAAATAATGTTGGCGGCTGATACGGCTCTGCGGTGCAATTTGCCTTCGGTTCTGGCGGCAAGCCAAAGCGCACCATGAACCAAAAACAATACGACGAAAACAATTCCTCCCAACAAGGCATATGGATTTAGCAGGGTCAAAAAGTTTCCCTGAAAAAGGTGATCCGCGTCAAGTGGTATCCCCTGAAAAATATTGGCAAAGGCAACTCCGAATAACAGGGCAGGTACAACGCTGCCGATAAAAATACATTTATCCCAAATGCTTCGCCAGGCCGGGTTGTCGATCTTGTTGCGGAATTCAAAGGAAACGCCCCTCAAAATCAAGGCGAACAATATCAGCATAAATGCCGTGTATAGCGATGAAAACAGTGTTGCGTAAACTATCGGGAAAGCGGCAAATGTCACACCGCCCGCGGTGATCAGCCACACTTCATTGCCATCCCAAAGCGGGCCCATAGCGGCAATCATGCTACATTTGTCTTGCTCTGTTTTGCCGATAAAAGGATAGAGCATACCTATGCCGAAATCAAATCCATCGGTCATGAAAAAAATCGCCCAAAGTAATCCCCATAAAAAAAACCAGGTTGATTGTAGTATCATTTTACCCCCGTTTAGTTAATTCTTTTAGGTCATAAATTGAACGGCTACACCTATGCATTACCCTGATAATGCAAACCGGCGGAATCCGATTATTTTTTCTCAGCTTCAGGGCCATTGACAGCAGTTTTGACAATTAAATAAAATCCCGCCAGTCCGAGTAAGCCGTAAATCACGATGAAGGCAGCCAGGCTGGCGAACACCTGCCCGGCGGCTATCGGAGAGGCTGCATCACTGGTACGCATCAGGTTGTAGACAATCCACGGCTGCCTCCCTACTTCGGCAAGCACCCATCCTGCCTGGATAGCGATATATGGCAAGGGAATGGCAGCTACCATCAACATCAAGTACAAGCGGTTTTCAAGCAGCCGATTGCGCAGCAAAACGCCTAACAATGTGAGCAGGACAAATAATGCGCCCAGGGCCACCATAACCCGGAAGGATAGAAAAGTCACTAATACCGGGGGACGGTCTTGCCGGGGAAAATCCTTCAATCCTTTTACTTGTGCATTGATATCATGATACCCCAGAAAACTCAGCAGGCCCGGCAGTTTACCAATCTGAAAAAGATTGCGTTCATTTTTTTCATCCGGTATGGCAAACAACACTATGGGCGCCTGGGTCCGGGTTTCCCAATGAGCTTCCATAGCGGCCAGTTTTGCGGGCTGGGTTTCGGTCACATGTATGGCGTGCTGATCCCCTTCAATGGCGAGCCAGACAGAGCTTGCCAGCCCAAATACTGCTGCTATTTTAAACGAACGGATAAAAAATTCTACATGTTGCTTTTTCAACAAATGGTAAGCACTGATACCCATAACAACAAAAGCGCTTAATACATAAGCCGCCGGCACGGTATGCAAAAACTCTAAAATACCAAACTTGTTAAACACCACTGCAAAAAAATCAACCAGTTCAGCCCGGCCGTTTTTCAATGTATATCCTACCGGATGCTGCATCCATCCATTCGCGATCAAAATCCATAAGGCCGATAGGCTCCCAGCTCCGGCCACCAGCCACATCACGGTCGCATGGGCCTTGGCGGACAACTTCTTCCACCCGAAAATCCATACACCTATCAAGGTTGACTCCAGAAAAAAAGCCGCCGTGGCTTCAATGGCCAGCAATGATCCGAACACGTCCCCAACAAAGGCGGAATACCGCGACCAGTTGGTTCCGAATTGAAACTCCAGGCTAATGCCTGTAACTACACCAAGAGCAAAATTTATCAAAAAAATTTTGCCCCAAAATCTGGTCATGCGTAAATACGTTTCATCTGCCGTGCGTACATAGCGTGTTTCCATGTATGCAACCAATATGGACAAGCCTAACGTCAAAGGGACAAAAAGAAAATGAAACATTGTAGCGGCCGCAAATTGCAAGCGGGACAAAAAAACGGTATCCATATAATTGTCTCCTTATTATAATAGACAGTTATTAAATTTTGGCCACACTCAAACAAGCACGCAGTAAAACCTTTCCGATCTTAGATGATCCAAACCGGCTTTTTACGATAATAGTTGACGAACAGGATTTAGCTATGACGTGATTTTGTTTTTTTCGAACAAGAAGCCTTAAACAACATCACGCTGTTCCATCTAAAGTGCATTGCCTAAAATCAATAGGCTCATCACATTTTCCGCAAACATGAGACTTGTCGAATTCGTCTGAGAAAATTTCTTTTTGTTCGCCGCATTTGGGACACTTGCAGATAAATGATTTAAGATTTTTAAAGGTCTCAAAACCCGGACAATGTTGAGGTGTTGTCATGTTTTTACTCCTTTTGGCAATAATCCCAAAGCAGATTAATGCATAATCCGGTCATGCCAAACAAATAACTTATATTGTGTCCGTCTACGAAATGGCAAAAATTTGAAAAATCAGGGCATTGGCTTTTTCAACAGACATATTTGGCGATTTACAGTTAAATAATATACCATCTTGCATGTCTTTTTTTCCGTCTTGTGTGTTATGCCAAAGGTGTGAATACGTTTAGTATGCAAACTTTGGCATGCCTTGAATACGAAAAAAAATCGAAGCCCAATATGGTATCTGTTAAAATGCTATATTTTTTCCGCCAATCGCCTTAACGGTTAGTGTACAAAAAATTTTCCGCATTGCTTGAGATACCTGAAAAATTGCTCATTTCGCCGATGGATGCCTATTTAACCTATTCGAGGATCTTTACCTGTTTGCCCACAATCGGGTGTGTAGCAGGTATTATCCAGAAACTCACATTTTTCTTTGCATGACGGGCAAGTCTCCGGAGGAGTCTCGGCTTCGAGTTGATACCCGCATTTTTTACACTTCCAACTATTCATGTGTTCACCTCTTTATTTGGTCTGCTTTTAAATTGGCGGCCAAGCATTGCACGGAGCCGGCAGGACAATTTCCAGACGCGTATAACGTGTAAGGCAGCCGCCTTAAGCAGGCTGGGGTCTTTTAATGCAAAGACCCCTTTTGGGCGGCTGCACAACCAGCTGGTTTATACCAGATGGCTACAAACGTTACAGATGGCTATGATGTTTTCCAGTGGCCGTGCAAATTACAGTATTCGCGGGCGATAATAGAAGAGGCTTCCACCTTGAAAACTGCTTCGGGAGCCTGACCCGGATTGAGAAATTGGCGATATGATTTACCATCTGCGATAATCTCAATCCATTCAATATAATGTTTGTCTTGCATGGGATGTGCTACATCACCGACCTTAACCTTTACACCACCACCGATTTTTTCAATCACCGGCACATGTTTTTCCCTGGCGGCATCCACCGTGTTTTCCTTCAAGCAAGCCATGGGCTCACCACAGCACACAAGTTCACCGGCGCCGTTGTGAATAACATCGACGATATTTCCGCAAAGCCCGCATTTATAAACTTCCAACCTTTCAGTCATCGAAGCCTCCCCTTAACAATCAATAATTAAAATTTAATCAGACTTGTACGCCTACCAGTTTTCTCCCAGCAGTTCAAAATGGGCCTGGGGATGCGCACAGGCAGGGCACATATCAGGCGCTCCCATAGCATCATGCATATAGCCGCAATTTCTGCAACGCCATACAACGTTTTTATCACGTTTAAATACCTGTCCGTTTTGAATATTGGCCGCAAGATCGCGATAACGTTTTTCATGCTGCTTTTCGGCTATTGAAATTGCTTCCCACACCATGGCGATGGCCTCAAAACCTTCTTCACGGGCGATTTTGGCAAATCCGGGATACATTTCGGTATGCTCGTATTGCTCCCCAGCGGCTGAGGCATTAAGATTATCGAGAGTACTGCCGATAACGCCCGCGGGAAATGCCCCAATAATCTCAATCTCACCACCTTCTAAAAATTTAAAGAACCTTTTAGCGTGCTCTTTTTCCTGATTAGCTGTTTCTTCAAAAATATCTGATATTTGCACATACCCATCTTTGCGGGCCTGTCCGGCAAAATAAGTATACCTATTACGAGCCTGAGATTCACCTGCAAAAGAAGTTAATAAATTTTTTTCAGTACGGCTTCCTTTTAATCTTTTCACAATTTTTCCTCCTCATTTTTTCTTGTTTATTTTTTTCGGTTATTTCAATATTCTCATCAAACTCATCCTGAAAAATATTTTAAGTACCATCAACGAAATAGGCAAATTTGGTACAGCTCAAGACGTGCGAAAATTTTTCAACAGGCATCGTATTTGATATGCCCAGGATTTGATATTGCGAAGATAAAATTTATCAGCACGAAGATATCGGGCAAATAGGCCATTTAACATATGGGCGCTAGTTGCTCTTCCACCAGCCTTTGGCCTGATGATGCTTCTTTTCTTGTTCAGCCAATTTCTGAATCTTGTACGCCGAATCTCTTATAACGCCATAAAGAATTCCGCAACCCGTGTCTTGCCTGGCTCCGTCTCCTTCTTCGGCTAAACGTATCATTTCCCGTGTAATCTGAAGTGTGCGAATAATATTTTTATCGCAAGGTTTCAATTAAATTCTGCTCCTAATTTCTCGCAATTAATGATGGCGCACATACTTAATACCAAGCGTACCTGCATTCATATTACAAACGGCATGCCATTTTACCGTTTTTTTTTAAAACCACCCTAATCACTTGTAATAATATGATAAATTAACGGCACATGTTTCATTCGAATCATACGGGAACAAAAGACACCAAAAAAAATATGATACACTCCTGTTCATCATTTTTTCCGCGGTTCCTAAAAAAAATAATCTAATATATTTTAATTTATTTATTTTTCCAAAACCAAAATTTCTCATATTTTAATTTGATACACAATTGTATCAAGATAAAGAGAAACACCTTTTTTGCAAAAACAATTCAACACTCTGATAACATTCGTAATCGTGCACAAAGTCAGAAGGGATAATCCAATAATTTTGGAGGTAGGTCAGTTTTAATAAGAATCAATTTTAAAACGCTTTATCACAATGATGATAGTCAAGCAACTCAAGCAATGAGGAGAAATAAAAGGATTAAAGTTTAACAAGCTGATTTTTAATAAAATTTATAAGGTAGAATATAAAATAAAAACACGTTTATATCTAACTAAATCACCATAAAATTTTATGGCACATATCCTGCTAATACTAATTGTAATTAGTGTCAAAAAAAAGGATAGATCATGCTTTTAGATAAATGACGCTTAGGAAAGGAATTTAGTATGAGTCCATTGGAAAAAATAAAACATAATCAAAAACTCATTGATGCCATTGATTGGGAAATGACACCGGAAGAAGCCGTAAGGCTTTACCTGGAATGGGGTAACAACTGGGCCCGGGGCAACTACGTCATCCGCTCAGTAAATGATGAGACACACTATTTTGTTGTTAACACCTGGAAAGATAAGCCTGTTATCTATTTAATCCGCCGCAACTCTCAGGAGGCTCAGGAACTTGCGGCCATTGACATGCCGGATTCTGTAAAAAGAGCATTCCTAAAAGAAAATGGCGACAATAAAGGTGTTTATGCCATTGAAGGCGTTGTAAAGCAATGGCTCAGGAAGCAACTTATGCAATAAGAATAATGTGTGCCGGAAAAATTCATATCACACAGCATATTTTGCTTGCCGGGTAACATTGCTTAACATTACACCGGCAAGCAGTTTATGCATTATCTTCTGTAAACGGCTTCCTATACAGACTTTTGCTCTTCTTGCTTTCTGGAGCATTCGGGGCAAAGGCCCATAAACTCGAGCCGATGACCGATAATTGTATAAACCGTAGCCTGATATAACTCATCTTCAAGTTGAGCCATTGGAGCGATTGGAGCGTCATCCACACGATCGCAATGCATGCAGCGGATGTGATAATGCTTACGCGAATTTGCGTCAAAGCGTTTCTGGCTGCCGCTCAGCTCCAGTGTTTGAATCTCGCCTAAAGCTGTAAGAATTTCCAAGTTACGGTATACTGTTCCGAGACTTATCCGAGGTAGGCGTTTACGTACAATTTCATACAGCATATCAGCTGTGGGATGGGTATGATGCTTTTGAAGCTCTTCTAAAATCACCCTTCGTTGTTGCGTCATTCTCAATTTTTCAGCTTGTATCATCGTTCAATTTACCTTTGCGCAGGTAATAAAATACAACCACATTTCATACCTGCTCTGATTTGGAATTCAACTTCTGTTCATATTCATGCGATAAAACAATCTAACGCTGATCAATGGGGATAAAGGTACATTCATCAGGTCCGCAATAATCACCAACATATTCAGACTCAGGCCTGTAGAGCATAGGCTTGGGCGCAGCTTGGGCGAACTGCTCCTCAATAACATGGGCCACCCACCCCGCAATCCGCGATATGGCGAACAAAGGGGTATAAAGATCTACTGGTATTCCCATGGAAAAATATAAAGAGGCGCTATAAAAATCCACGTTAACGTAAATATCTGAGTTCTTTCTCTGCTTAAACGCCTTCTTGCCCATTTCTTCGAGACGTTCTGAAATTTCAAACCACTTGGTATCACCGGCCAACTCTGCCATCCGTTTGGACATGGGAGCCAAAATATGGGCCCGGGGGTCATCGGTTTTATACACGGCATGTCCCAGCCCCATGATTTTGCGGCCTTGATCCAAGATTTTGTTTACATACGCTTCCACTTTATCCGGACTTTCAATTTCCAGCAACATTTGCATCACGCGCACATTGGCCCCGCCGTGCAACTCACCTGACAAAGAACCAATTGCAGCGGCCACGGCCGAATAAATATGGGCCCGCGTAGAAGCTACTTCCCGTGCCGCAAATGTGGAAGCGTTGAGCGAATGTTCGGCATGCAAGATCAGTCCCACGTCAAAAAAACGGGAAACTTCCGGATCTGCCTGCCTGCCAAACAGCATATAAAGAAAATTAGCGGCGTGATCCAACTGCGGATCAGGAGCTATCGGATCAATAGAGTTTCGGATATTTTCCCAGACAGCCAATACGGTGGGCAGTTTCGCAATCAAGCGAAACCCCATATTCAGTGTCGACTCATGGGTTTGACTATTGATATCTGAATCATATTGAGCCAGTATTGCCACTGAGGCCTGAAGGACATCCATAGGCAGCGCGTTGGCCGAAAAGGTCTTCATTGCCGTAATCAACCCGGCAGGAATCTCACGCTCGGCCGACAACGCCCTTTTAAAGATTTCAAGCTCACTGGCGTTTGGAAGTTTTTCATATAACAATAAATAAATAACTTCCTCGAAAGTCGCTTTTTCGGCCAGATCTCCAACCAAGTAGCCCCGGTATATCAGTTTGCCCAAGTCTCCAATAACATCGCTTATTTTCGTACTGGAAACTGTTACACCCCGTAATCCGGTATTTATTGTGGATGTACATTCTTCCATGAATGCCTCCTTGGCCTGCTTGATCTTTTCCTTTATAGTATTAAGCACACGATTTATGTTTTTATAAATCCACCCACATATCCGCTTCATTACCGCATGATGTACATGTGGCCGTGCCTTTTACTTTTTTCTTATCACCGGTACTTTTAGGGGAGGCTTTCGGTTTTTCCTCCTCCTCCTCAAGAGTACAGGTGATTACCATTTCGGCCTCGTTTCCGCAATTTTCGCACTTACACACTTGTTTTTTCGTTACACTGCTCATTATTTACCTCCAAACTGTAAATTAGCATTTATAAATGCAAAGCCTACAATAGGTAAGGCAAACCAAATTATTAAGAACAATTATCATGTGAACATTGAAAATAAAACCCAAAAATGCTAAATCATCGCCAAAAGGGGCTTTGGGGTTACAAATCATCCACTCTTATTTATCTTGAATCCGTATTTGATCTGTTGCGTCAGTGGGCGCTAAGCAATAACGGGTGATTTGCAAACATCAACGCTCTAAAAGCTATGTATTTCAAACATCCGGATTAAGACCGACTTTTCAAACTCCCTAACATTTTAATATTAGGGCTGATCCGGAAACCGGATCCGAACTTGCAAAGTGATTATACAGATGAAACGCCTTAAAATCAAAAAAGGCCACCAGTTTCGTATAACCGGTCAACCATCGCAAGAAGCGATTCACATTTCCGATTCGCCTGTTGTGGCCGTGTTGCCTGATAAAATTGCTCACATTAAACCGCGTTTGAAAATAACTCAAGGCCAACCGGTTAAAATAGGATCCGTCTTGTTTAACGACAAACGTAACGCGGATTTTCGCTTTCTGTCACCGGCCTGCGGCACAATCAAAAACATTCAGTTTGGCCGGCGCCGCAGTGTCAAAGCCATAGAAATTCAACGCAGCCAAAAGGATGAATCCCACATTGATTTTGGAGTCATTGCCGAACATAAACTGCCGTCCACAGGGCGCAAAGAGCTTATCAGCCGTATCCTGGAAGGAGGATTATGGTGGATTTTCCGGGAACTTCCCATCCGTAATATGCCTGAGCCCGAAAGCGAGCCTCCCATGATTTTGGTTGGATTGGATACACGGGAACCGTTTCAGCCCTCGCCAGCCGTCTACCTTCAGGATCAAACCGGATTTTTCCATTACGGGCTCAACGTGCTTAAAAAATTAGCAAACGGCAATGTTGTTGTTTATTCGGATCAAAACAACCGGGATCTTCCCGAAAAGGTTAAAAGCATGCTGACCCATACGATCCAGGGCAATTATCCATGCAGTGATCCGGGAACGGTTCACTTTCATATTAAACGTTCGGCCAAAGAAAACCGCGCCTGGTTCACCAACGGTCAGGATGTCGTGCTGTTGGGCAAACTGCTGTCACAGGGCCGTTACCCGACCAGCCGCATTGTGTGCGTAGGCGGTCCGGCCGCTCCCGTTCGAAAACATTTTCAGACACGCACCGGAGTTGGGCTGAGCCATCTGCTAAAAAGGCCTATGATCAGACAAAATGTCCGCTACATGGTTGGTGGCGTCATGACCGGTTACACCAGTGATGCGAATGGGTATATGGGGCTAATGGAAACCTCGCTGACCATGCTGCCCGAAGGTGATTCACCGGAATTTTTGGCCTTGTTTAACCCCGGTTATAAAAAACCTACGTATTCACGAACCTTTCTGTCTCGTTTGAATCCGGGCAGTTTATCCTACACTTGCAACCTCAACGGCGCCCGGCGCGCCTGTATTGGCTGCATGCATTGCGCGGATATCTGCCCGGTGGATATTTTGCCTCAGATGACTTACAAAGCCATTCTGGCGCAAGAAGTAGAAGAATATTTAGAGCATGGCTTGCTCGATTGTGTTGAATGCGGCTTGTGTTCTTATGTGTGCCCATCCAAAATCGAACTGAGTCAGACATTTAAACAGACCAAGGCCGCATACGCAAAACAGCGCCCGGCAGCAACCTGACCCCCCGGCGAGTGGCCAATGGCGAATGAATGACGAATATTGATGAATCCAATTCAAAACTTTTTTGATAAACAGCGCAAGCATTTTGAACCCGGCGGCCGCCTGGCTCCCTGGGAGCCGTTCTACGAGGCCATGGAGCGCGTTTTTTTTGCAAGCCCGGAAACCAGCCCACAAGCGCCCCACTGCCGGGACAGTCTGAGTGTCCAGCGATACATGATGCTTGTTATCATCATGGTGCTGCCCTGTCTGCTCTTTGGCATATACAATGCCGGTTATCAATCTTTCAAAGCTGCGGGCCAATCCGCTGACGTTTGGACCATGTTATGGTTCGGAGCCAAAATCGTTATGCCTTTGGTTATTATTTCCTACATTTTCGGATTCGGATGGGAAATTATTTTTTCAGCAGTGCGCAAACATCCCATCAGCGAGGGAGTTTTTGTCTCCGCCATGCTCTTTCCGCTGACGTTGCCGCCCACAACACCATGGTGGCAGGCCGCCATCGGCATTTCTTTTGGTGTTGTCATCGGAAAGGAAGTCTTTGGCGGCACGGGACGCAATTTTCTAAATCCGGCCTTAACCGGACGCGCCTTTCTTTATTTTGCCTATCCTGTTCAAATGTCCGGAGATGCCGTCTGGATTGTGGTCTGTCAAAACGGTAACCGGATTGTTGATGCGATTTCGTCCGCGACGCCATTGGCGGTTGCTTCCACAGTCAAAGCCTCCGGCACTGCCGAAACCGCGTTAACCCAGGCAGGTTATAGCATCCAGACGCTCTTTATAGGGCTTTATCCAGATTCCATCGGCGCCTCATCCGTTGTTTTGTGTATAATTGGCGCTGTTGTTTTGATGATCTGGGGCGTAGCAAGTTATCGTATTATTTTAGGGGATATATTCGGTGTGCTTTCTGTGGGATATCTTCTCAACCTGCTTGCCAATGACGGTTCTATGCCCTACTTTAGTATGAATCCGTGGTATCACCTGCTCATTGGAGGAACAGCCTTTGGATTCGCCTTTATGACAACGGACCCGGTATCAGCGCCGGATACCCATGCCGCCCGCTGGGTATATGGTTATCTTATCGGCGCACTGACCGTTATCATCCGGGTTTTTAATCCCGCGTTTCCCGAAGGCATAATGCTTGCGATTCTTTTTATGAACATATTTGCTCCTTTGTTGGATCAGATTGCAGTAAAAGTAAAGTTGAAGAAAAGAATTGCGAATGTATAATTAGATGTACAGCCGATAAATGTACAATTATGCGCAATAATTTAAAATCAATTCTATTTGCCGCGATCATGTGCGTGGTTTGCAGCCTGCTTCTAACAGCGGCCAGCACCGGTTTAAAACCGCTTCAGCAGCGCAACATAGTGCTTGACCGGCAAAAAAATATCCTTATAGCCTTTGGAATCATCACACAAGATCAGAAGATAAAAAACGATGATATCGGTGCGCTTTATAAAACGTCCATTAAACACAGGATGGTAAATTCCTCTGGTTCGTTGCTGGCGGACTCAAGCCGGGAAACAAATGCCCTGCCACTATACATTCATATAAAGAACGGAACGGTCCGGGCCTATGTGGTGCCCATTGACACCAGGGGGCTGTGGGGCAAAATTCACGGTTATCTGGCCATTGATAACGATGGGGCCACCATCAAGGGTTTTACGGTCTATAAGCATTCTGAAACCCCCGGTTTGGGAGGACAAATCCAAAGCCGCTGGTTCAGGAAAAATTTTGAAGGCAAAAAAATAACCGATCAGGATGGAAACTTTGTTTCCATCAGCATTGCCAAAGGCAAAACCGGTCAAGTTGTGCCAGCCGGGAAACAACCCAACTATGTTGACGGTATCAGCGGCGCCACCTTGACAGGAAAGTATTTAACGGCCGGTTTCAAGACAATTCTTGAGGATTACGAGCCAATGGCCATTGAGTTCAGACAAAAAAATCAACTTTACCTTAGAGGAAACTAACATTTTTTGTGAAGGCGTATGAAACTGACCGGAAACAAAACCTGCAAAGCGATATCCGAAGCCCTTTGGCAATCCAATCCTATTTCCAAACAGATATTGGGCATCTGTTCGGCGCTGGCTGTTACGGTACAACTAAAAACCGCCATTGTCATGTCCCTGGCGCTGACTTTCGTGGTGGCTTTTTCCAATCTGATTATCAGCCTGATACGCCACCAAATCCCCAGAAATATACGGATCATTGCACAAGTGGCTATTATTGCTACACTGGTGATTATCGCAGACGAATTCCTGAAAGCTTTTATGTATGACATCAGCAAACAGCTTTCCGTATTCGTTGGTTTGATCATAACCAATTGCATCGTTATGGGACGGGCCGAAACCTATGCTATAGCAAATCCTCCCATGCGCAGTTTCGCCGATGGCTTGGCAAACGGCATCGGATACGGGTCCATTTTATGCGGCGTTGCCTTTTTCAGAGAACTGCTCGGCGCGGGCAAACTGTTTGGGCGCCAGGTTGTTCCGGACGTTTTTTACGAAGCCGGTTATCAAAACATGGGTCTGATGCTGCTGGCTCCCGGAGCATTTATCATAATCGGCCTGTTTGTCTGGTTGGAACATAGCCTGCTGAAAGATAAATAATGGAAAACCTGCTCAGTATTTTTGTCAACTCCGCCTTGATCGGCAACATCCTGCTGGCTTATTTTTTGGGGATGTGCTCTTATTTATCCGTTTCCAAAAATTTGCAAACATCACTGGGATTGGGATTGGCCGTTACCTTTGTAATGACCATTACAACCCCGGTGAACTGGCTCGTATACCACTATCTGCTAGCCCCTGGCGCATTGGCCTGGGCCCGGTTGCCCGATACGGATCTTAGCTTTCTGAAACTGGTCCTGTTTATCGCCACAATCGCCGGAATGGTCCAGGTGGTGGAAATGGTCATCGACCGTTACTCTCAGGCCCTGTACAATGGCCTGGGGGTATTTTTGCCCTTGATAACTGTAAACTGCGCAATTCTGGGGGCGTCCCTTTTTATGGTTGAAAGACGTTATGATTTCTGGGAAACCGCCGTCTATGGTTTCGGATCGGGATTAGGCTGGTTGCTAGCCATTGTGGCTATGTCCACGGTCATGCAAAAGCTCAGGTACGCCGATGTGCCGGCAGGGTTGCATGGCTTTGGTATCCGTATGATCGTTACCGGATTAATGGCCATGGCATTTATGCTATTTTCGGGCATTACGTTGTAGAAACCATACCAGAGCCTTAACATAAAAAAATCAGGAGCCTTAATGTCTTCTGTATATCTTATAAGCTTTTGCGTATTTTTTGGCGTCGTAATGTCCCTGGTAGCTGTTTTGCTTCTGGTTGAATCCAAGTTGACCGTTAAAGGCCTATGCACTGTGGTTATTAACGATGACAAAGAGAAAAATATTACCACCGAGGCAGGAAAAACCCTTTTGGCTTCCCTGGTTGACCAAAAGATTTATCTGCCCAGCGCCTGTGGCGGCAAAGGAACCTGCGGCGCCTGCAAATGTAAAGTGCTCGAAGGCGGTGGTGACATCCTGCCCACGGAACTATCTATGATAGATCGAAAGCAACGGCTGCAAAGCCTGCGGCTGGCCTGTCAGGTCAAGGTCAAGCAAGACATGCGGATTCGCATTCCCGATGAGATCTTCGCTATCAAAGAGTACTCCGCAACCGTTGTTTCCAATGACAATGTCGCCACGTTTATAAAAGAGCTGGTACTCCAGCTTGACCATGGCCAACGTCTTGATTTTGAGGCTGGCGCCTATATCCAATTCGACATTCCGGAATATGAAGCCGATTTCAAAGACTTCAGCGTGGCGGAAAAATATAAAGCCGCCTGGAAACAATTCAATCTGCTTGTGTTGAAATCAAAAAGCGGCGAACCGGTCAACCGGGCCTATTCCCTGGCCAGCCCGCCCGCAGAGGATAAAGTGCTCAAATTTACCATCCGAATCGCCATGCCTCCTACAGGCCAACAGGATTTGCCGCCCGGTGTCGGCAGCTCTTACGTATTCAATCTGAAGCCCGGCTGCAAAGTAACCTTAAGCGGCCCCTATGGTGATTTTATGGCCAAGCAAACCGAACGCGAAATGTGCTTTATCGGAGGCGGCGCCGGCATGGCCCCCTTGCGAAGTCATATCCGCCATCAACTTCTCACCGTAAACACCACAAGGCGAATCAGCTTCTGGTACGGGGCGCGTTCGCGCCAGGAAATGTTCTATCACGAAGAATTCAGCAAACTTGACGCGCAATTCGAAAACTTCACCTATTGTGTTTCTCTGTCTGATCCGCAACCGAAAGATAACTGGGACGGTCCTGTAGGCTATATTCACGAAGTGGCAAGGGATAATTACCTTTGCACCCATGAAGATCCAACTGAAATAGAGTATTATCTATGCGGCCCTCCACCAATGATTTTTTCGGTGGAAGAAATGCTTGACAATTTGGGAGTCGAGCCGGAAATGGTGGCTTATGATAAGTTCGAATAAAGCCACCCATTAACAAAGGAGAAGTCAAAATGCGTAAAATATTGGTAGCTTATATCAGCAGAACCGGTATGACGGAAAAAATGGGTAACTTTATTGCAGAAGGCGTTCGCATGGCGGGACATGAGGCTGAAATAAAAAAAATTGCTGAAATTAAAACCGAAAAAGAACTCAAGGGCTTCGACGGCTATATCTTCGGCTGCCCTACATATCACAGGGACATGACTTCGGGTATGAAAACATTCCTTTTCCTGGCTCAAAAAGCTAATTTGACGGGCAAAATCGGTGGTGCATTTTGCTCCTATACTCATAGCGGAGAGTCAGGTTCAATGATTTACGATACAATGCAGCATGTCTATAAAATGGATTTGGCCGATCTGGGGGCGCTTAATCTGAAAGAACATACTATTGACACACAGGAAGGCATCAAAGCCTGCCAGGATTATGGCAAAGCAGTGGCCAAAAAATTCTGACATCAACAATACAAGGGAAGCAAAATCACTTCGCTTCCCTCACATTTTTCAAACTGTCACCGGGCCGGTTAAAACCCCATCTTCTCCGGCGGCCGTCGTTCAGGCACATATTGTTGATCAATCGTACCGTCATTCCATTGTTTTGATCCATAAAGGTTGCAATAACAACTGCCGTATTGTTCAACGTCCGCTTGACGGTATTCGCACGGACAAATAATGTCCTTATCGTTTTGAAGTTCTCCTGAGCCGAGACGGCAAGGACAAACCATATAGCCGTAGCGTTCTTTATTGACCAGCAATGCGTTTAACAGCTCATCGACCCTGTTTTTGTCATTGCTGAAATAATATCCCTTGGGTTCCTGGATCTTTTTCAATGTTTCATAAAGGCGGGCAGCATCCATTATAATCCTAAAGCCTCCTTTATTTCTTTTTCTTTAAAACCCACAATTACTTTCTCACCTATAATAATGGTGGGAAAAGAGCATTTGGGATTGAATTTTTTAACATCTTCCAAAATCGCTTTGCGCTCATCACCTTCAAGTAAATCAACATCGATAAAATCATATTTTACGGTGCACTCCGAAAGCAATTGCTTTGTATATTTGCAGTGACTGCATGTGCTCAGGGAGAAAATTTTCACTTTTTTTGACATATCATCTTTCCTTTCGCCATGTTATCCGCTATATCATAAGCCGATTCCAACATGGCGTCATAATTAGTGTCCACCCACAAATGGCGGATTTGCCAGGCATCCTAAGTTTGTTGGGAATTTAGGCGATTGCTCTCAAAGAATATACCATTTTGCTTGTCTTTTTTTCCGCTAATCGCCTAAAATTTTTTCCGCCAATCGCCTAAAATAGAGCAACTGGTTCAGAAGTGCGAATTATTTTGAGCCGAGCGCAAGATCAACTGTATCGGTAATGCCGCTGGAGATAACTTCTTTACTATCTACAATAAAATATCTGAACTCAAAACCTGCCGGATACGGATTTTTTATCTTATAAATTCTTAATTGCAGCCCATCGGACCGCTCGTTGATAAAAGAAGCTTTTCCCCAATTTTTTTCAACTTGCGCAATGGTCATCGGATGCTTTTTGTAAAAGGCATTGCTGATTTCGCTAACTTTAATATCGCGCCGCGTACGCTGCTGGTCCTGATTGTTGAACCCTGCATCGGGTGAAATCCGGCTGGCAATAACCATATCGTCCTTGAGTAGAAAATAACGGTAACTAAAATCCGTAAAAGGTTCTGCGATTTCATACACGCGCCGCTGTGTTTCATCTTCAAGGATTTGAACCTGGGCAGGCTCACCCCAAACACGCTCCAAATCGGTAAGCGTCATTGGGAATTTTTTGTAATATGCCTTGCTCAAATCACCGCCCGTAAAGCCTTCCTTAATACCGGCTTTTTTGCCTGGGCCAGGCCCTCGATCCGTAATTCCGCTTGCAATGACCTTACCGTCTTTTACTAAAAAATAGCGGTATTTTAAATCCGTTACAGCATTCTGGATCGTATAGATCTTTCGTTCAATACCATCTTCCAAATTCTCGGTGTAAACAGGATTTCCCCATATTTTGGCAACATCATCAGAGGACATGGGGTGCCGTTTATAATATTGCTTGCTCAAACGATCCGTACATCCGGTTACCGATAATATAATTACACCAATTCCCGCACAAATCACCAGCATCATAATTTTTTTCATCGAAATCTCCTCAATTAATTTTAGAATGCGGATAAGACAATGCCCTAAAACCAAAAGCTTTACTTTTGTAGTGTAATCCGCGCTCTTCTGGTTAGTACCCCTGCATAAACAGCCAATTTGCCCGATATCTTAGAGCTTGTTTGGGAAATAGAAAATTTAGCGAAAAACCGATTTAATAACTGCCAAACAGGCTCTTAAATTGCGCTCAAAAAATTTATCCTCGCAGTATCAACCCTTGGACATGTCAATTACGATGCCTGTGATAAAATTTTTCGTACGCCTTGATCTTGAATAAACTTTCAAATTTGGACGATGGACAATAGTTACCCCAATAAAAAATTAATCCGAATCCTAATTTACGCCAACCGGCGCAATATCCAATTATCAAAGCACAGATAATTTTCATAATTTGATCGTAAAATTGATAATAAAATCCGATATTAGCTTATGAGACCAATTTGTCAATGCCCCTAAATAGAATTAATTAAATATGTTGACATAAAAATTCAGATGTCATAGATTTCTTATTAGTAATAATTACTAATATAGATAATTCCTTTCGCATATCACTTATATTTCCAAGGAGGGAGGCAACATGGCTATCGAAAAAAAAACAAAAGAGGCTAAACAATTACCTGTGCGAGACCTTACGATTTGCGAGGCTACCCAACAGATGCTGGAAAAGGCCAGGTTAGATGGTGTTGAAACAGCTTTCGATAGGGCCGCAAACATGAAAGCCTGCCCTATCGGTGCTGATTCGGCATGCTGTAAACATTGCATGATGGGTCCGTGCCGGCTCAATGCCAAAGATCCCTATGGTAAAGTGGGGGTCTGCGGTGCAACAATAGATACCATCATGGCCCGAAATTTTGCCCGCATGGTAGCGGCCGGAGGCGCAGCGCACACCGATCATGGCATGAGTATGCTGGACCTTTTCCGCGAAGTGGTTAACGGTCATATCAAAGATTATACCATTAAAGATCCGCACAAACTCGAATCCGTGGCCCAGTCCATCGGAATTGAAACACAGGATCGAACTCTCAAACAAATCGCCACCGATCTTTATAATGAGCTCGAGCGCACCTACACTCAGGTAGAAGGCGAAATTCCGTTTGCCAAGCGTGTACCCGAAAAGACATTGGAAAATTGGCGCAAACGCGGCGTAGTGCCACGCGGCGCCATGCGTGAGATTATGGAACTAATGCACCGGACCCATATGGGAGTGGACCAGGACTACGAAAACATTACCCTCCAGTGCAGCCGTACGGCCCTTGCAGACGGCTGGGGCGGCTCCATGGTGGCTACTGAAATCTCGGACATTTTGTTCGGCACGCCCTCGCCGGTAGGCATTGAGGTTAATATGGGCGTACTTAAAGAAAACCAGGTGAACATTATTGTCCACGGCCATGAACCCAATTTATTCGAATCAATGATTGAATCCGTCAATGAGCCCAGCCTCATAAAAGAGGCCAAAGCCGCCGGTGCAATGGGAATCAACCTGGTAGGCATGTGCTGTTCCGGCGCCGAAGTACTTGTCAGGCACGCCATTCCCCACGCGGGAAACTTTATGTCCACGGAAACTGTCTTAGTAACCGGAGCTGTGGATGCCATGTGTGTAGATGTGCAATGTATCAAACAAGGCCTGGTAAAAGTAGCCGAATGTTACAACACGCCCCTGATCACGACAAATCCGCGCTGCAAAATTGAAGGCGCTACCCATCTGAACTTTGAAGAGCATGATCCTAAGGCCTGTACTGATAATGTTGTCATCAAAGCCATCACCCGTTTTAAAAACCGTAAGGCAAAAATCCAGATCCCCCGCAAGGTTGACATCGGTGTGCATGGCTTTTCCCATGAATACATCAATTACATGCTTGGCGGAAGTTTCCGCGCCTCCTATACTCCCTTGAATGAGAACATTATCAATGGCCGCATTCGCGGTGTAGCCGGAGTTGTCGGTTGCACAAATCCACGCACAAAACAAGACTGGGTACATGTCGAACTGGTCAAGGAACTTATCAAAAACGACGTTCTTGTGCTCCAAACCGGTTGTTCTCAGATAGCATTGGCAAAAGCCGGACTAACCACACCGGAAGCTGCCCATTTAGCCGGACCAGGGCTCAAGGAAGTCTGTGAAACCGTTGGCATGCCTCCGGTATTGGGGATCGGCTCGTGTGTAGACAACAGCCGTATTCTCATTGCCGCCTCTGAAATGGTTCGTACCGGCGGTTTGGGTGATACCATTGCAGATCTGCCTGTTGCCGGCTGCGCACCCGAATACATGAGCGAAAAAGCCATCTGCATTGGGCAGTATTTCGTAGCTTCCGGGGTATTTACAGTCTTTGGAACAACTTTCCCCATCATAAAAGAAACAAAATTTTACAAACACTTATTCCAAGATTTGGAAAAATTGGGATTTGGCAAATGGGGTTTTGCGACTAGTCCCTATGAAATTGCCCGATTGATGATCGGTCATATTGATAAGAAGCGCATAGAGCTTGGTATAGATAAAGCGCGCGAACGCGTGCTGATGGATATGTCCGACCGCCGCGATATTGACGCGGCATAGTAAAAAAAACAAATACCTGCCTGAAGCCGCCCGATTCACGATTCACCTTGGGGCCCGAATTTTCGGGCCCCTTTTTACTTTTTAAGGCTCTTAGAGCTTGTTTGGGAAATAGAAAATTTAGCGAAAAACCGATTTAATAATTCCCAAACAGGCTCTTAATACTGAAAGAGCGTATTTTTCTCATATACCTTCCACAATCCAGTAGCGGTTAGATCACAATTTTCACCAAAAAATATTGTTTCCAAAGCATCATCTCCCATTAATTGCAAACGAAACCATGCGACAATAGCCCATGCCATACCCTCGGCGTCACCTAACGGTGTCAGGTGGTTGGCTCCTTTTAAAATGCCGAATACTGTCGGTACTTGAGTCAGCTCATAAATATTAGGCAAAATGTATTTTTCAGCCGAGACAATGGCATCATTCGATCCGCCAATAATAAACATGGACCCGGTTTGGTTTGCGGCTGCAGTCTTATATCCGGGACTCTTTCCGGCATGGGGTTCGACGGGCACTGTTGTTTTTATCCGCTGATCGGCGCCTGCCAAGATGACTCCTCCGCCGCCTTGAGAATGACCACAAGCACCAATATTATCAATGTCCAATTTATTAAAATAAATACTTTCCGAATCATTTGCTTGCCCAATTAACCACGTCACAGCTTCAAGGATTTGCTCACCACTGCCTGCAAAACGGCTTCGTGATGCAATAACCACAAATCCATATGACGCTAAATGGTGCAACAGACCGTCATAGGAATCCGGCGTGAGGAAAGTACCATTCGCCCATGCAATAATAGGATGTTTGACTTGGCCAAACCCTAATTCGGCAGGCATATAGACTTCAGAATCATCAGGACTCATCCCTTTAGCCGTTGCCCATGGGCCCGGTTCAGAAAAGTTAGTACCGATTGTTTCTGGCAATGAAGCAGCAAATCCATTTGAAATGCTAAAAACAAGTATGAAAATAAAAATTGCTATACTTTTTTTCATCATGTTCTCCTTTTGCCATAATAATTAAACGCAAAAAAATCTTTTACTTTGAATAGTGCGAGTTGCAAATTATCTGCTATAAAGCTGGATCTGAATTCATTTTTTCAACAATTAAGGCGATTGGCGTAAAAGAATACGCCATTTCAAGGCGTGCCAAAGTTTGTATACTTAACGTATTCGAACCTTTGACATAACACAGAAGACGGAAAAAAAGACTTGCAGTATGGTATATCCTTTAACACAAATCGCCTAAACAAGACAAGATGTTTTTATCTCCCACCCCCTTGTTATCTTAACTCGCATCACTCGTTTATTCTTATTGCTGATTAATTGTAAAAATACCCACAATCAACTCTATAGCAAAATCCATGACATCCGTGAACACACGCGTGTAGTAATTTGCAGGCTTTTACCTTGATTTTTAGTTGGATCTATCGTATTCGAACATGAAATCAAAGCTACACTTTCATCTGAAACTGCAATCAACTTATCGTTGTCCCTTCGATCAAACGGAATTCTGCTCCTGTTCAAAAGAAACTGAATTATACCGTAATGACATTTTTTCTAAAATTGATATTTGACCTAACAAATACTTGTCAGGGGCGACCTGAAATTGTATTAAATCTGGCGGTTTGAAAATGCATTATTTTCTTCTTTTTATTTTCTTCTAAAAAATTCAAAATATAAAAAATATTCTTCTATTTTCTTCATTTTTGCGAATTATTTAAACCCCCT
>JAAERL010000719.1 GCA_024230435.1 Desulfobacteraceae bacterium | reverse complement strand
GTAGTTCAGGTTCCAGAAGCTGTTCTCAGAGGCCGTAATATTCCTCACGGATGGACTTGATAGAAGAGATTGTTTCACTCTTCTTGTCCTTGAGATCGGCAAGCTTCTCCTTCTTATTGGGAGTCTGCTTGGGCTGCCTTTCGAGCGCTGAGATCTCTTTGTCCTGAGCTTGTTTCATGAGACAGTACTCGTCATGCTCAGTCTTGAAGTTCATCTTGCGGGCCAGGGAAAGGAAGGTCTGGATATGTCGCAGGGCATCTTCAATGTTGGGCGAGCCCCCAAATTTGCGATATTGCGCCTTCATCCCATTCTTGACCGTAAGCGTTAGAGTGGTGGGCTCTGGTTGCTCATCCTCATCCTCGATCTTGTTGGGCACAACGCGAACCGCTGGTGCGCCCCCAATTTTTTCCACATTCGCGAGCTCAGTATCAGACTGCCTGATATTCGCGGGAAGAAGATTGCGCCAAGTGCCATCTCCAGCCATTGTGAAGAAAAATTGATGCGAGGTCGCTTTTAGGGAAAAAAATATGCAGTAGAATTCCTGCAATCTTACTCTTTGATTTCGACGTAACTGCTACACAGATGACGCCAAAGGAATCTGCTCTATCAGCTTAAACGTAGACGCTGCGATGTGAAGAGTGAACTGGTCTTCTAGCGTAGACGCGGAGTTTGTATACAAAGTGACCTAGGCTAACAGATTAGCGTAGAGGAGCTCTAAATTAAAACAAACGATGATTGATTGAAAGTAAGAATTATGATATTAAAACTAATTAGAAATGATTGCGAGGAACAATGTGAGCATAACATATTGTTCCTACGTAGAATCCAACGGAAAGCACATGCAATTCAAAGAGATTTGAATTGGATTTGAATACATGTGTATGTCTCTACGTACGTAGGACTTTAGTATACACATCTACTTTAAATTGCCAGCACATTATCCAAAGATCTCGGATAGAGTCGGATACTGTATCCTATGTACTTGTACTTGCTACGTAAGTCAAGTAGGCAATATAATTGGGAGTCCATACTAATAGGTATTAGATATGGATACGACTACCAGACGGGACTAAATATAGGCCGCCTATGTCACTCGCCCCCCGAATTGACCATACATTCACGTGGAATAGGTACCAATTCTGGACTCATTGAGCAAAAATTAAAAACCCAGGGGGTAAAAAAATAAAAATTTAGGTCAATGGGACAAGTAGAAATCAAATTAAAATTGATTCGAATTTCGTTGGTAGAAAAAGCTCAAAGTCTTTTGTTTTATAGTTTTTGGAAATTGTTCCAAGTTAAAATTATTATCATCCACATGACGAATGGAAATTGGATGAAGGGACAAATTCCTAGAATTTTATTTTTATTTGAATTATTAATGGACATTACGTTGTTAGATCATTTGTAAAAGTCTACTAAAATCACGCTTTTTTCTTTTAC
>JAAERL010000718.1 GCA_024230435.1 Desulfobacteraceae bacterium | reverse complement strand
TCGTATTGTCGATTTTGATAATTTGGACGTATCTGTGTAAAATCTGGCTCTGGGGCCGAATTTCAAGCTGCTGGTGGCTTTCTTGCCCCGTTTTTGACCGAGACGATTGGCAAAAAGTCCTCTAATACGGCTAAAGATACGCCTAATCGATAGAGCTGCTCAAGAGCTTTCCAAAACGCCGCCTATCGTCTTGATTGGCCGGCTGGAAGGAAAGATATTGTACGGCCGTTCGCACCATCGTGAGCTGCTTTGCGCTGTGTTGGGTTCAAAAAAGTGGAGCGGTGGTGCCGCTTTGCAAATCATCAGAAAGAGACCCATGGCCCATGGTACAATTACCTACCTATTCCCATTTCACATGTACTTACTACAACCGACCTCATATTTACACCGACGCAAATACGATGCCCGATGCCACGACGCAATAATAATCGATACTATATACCTATGACGACGTAATGGTGACTTGGTAGCCGCTGAATTGTCAAGAGAGTTGAGAACATCACGTACTCGCTGCGCACCGGCATGTGTTGGA
>JAAERL010000717.1 GCA_024230435.1 Desulfobacteraceae bacterium | reverse complement strand
GATAGGAAGATACCTCATAATACACTTCAAGTTGGTGACAAATGAAATTTTTACCTTGGACCATTTTCTCTTTCGATTACATTAAATTCCTGTTTGGAACAATTCAAGGGGATAAGTACTACAGCACATAATGACATATTACCGTTGCAATACTTGTGGACAAGAATGTTTCTTAGCTATGATGAAAATTTTTCTTACTTGTCACAATAATTTTGGTGGAAGAGCCATCTCAATAGTTAAATACAATGATTGTAACACCTACCTTCAAGAGCTGGTAAAGGGTAATGGCCATCAGCAAGGAAGGCATGGCCTCATTTAAATTTAATTAAAATTTATTTTTCAACGATACCCATGATGCTGGTGATAATCAATCCGTTGATTCTAATATTTTGTATCCTCATTTTTCATTCTTGAAGAAGAAATCAAACAGCATTGCATATCGCTTCATTCGTGAGGCAGCTGCTAAGGATGATTAGTATAGCCTACTTTAATGCTCCTTTTGATTTTCTTACAAAGTTGTCATCTGAAGGTGAAAAACACGCACGATTCTACCAGGAGCATCTTTTCTCAAACCCGCTCATGATTAAAAAATTGCCGCATTATTTTTTGCTCTCCATTTTCTCCAAATTTTTGATTGCGCGCCCTCTTTTTGAAACATGTTTGAAACCACTGTCGCGAACAAAGCTAGCGACTTTAATGAAACACCTCAACCCTACCTACTTAATCCTTATGAATATATCGATTACTGTACTCATTTTCGTGTAGTAACTTCATTTACAGTAATTTCAATACCTATGCTAATTGATTGCGTTGGTACTACACGATTAAAAGAAGTACATCACTCACAATGGCACAATCACAACTCGTAGCGGTCCTGGGTGCAATCCCACGCAATACTGAGTTCGACCTATGGCCAATGAAGTTTGGAATAACTCCCACTCTAAGTACAGGAATAGACACCATTTCAGATGATCACATCAAAGCTCTCTTGTTTGAGTTGAAATGGATCAAAGTGGATGCAAAAAGCCATACACTCGTTGATGAGAAGGTGCAAAGTGTGCTTCAGGATGTTCAGATTTATAACTAGCCTGTAAAGCATTGTACTCAGAGTACTGAGAGATGCGTTCAAGCTATTTCTAATTGTGCAGAAAATAGAAAAGCTGAGAACGATGCTACGGCTATATTCACGTGGGAAACTCAATGTAAGATTAGAGTGAATCAAAAGGTAAAAGAATTCTATATGACAAGGTCAAAAAAGGGCAACCAGCATATGTCCGGTGGTATTGGCACAGAGCGTAATCTTATTTCAAACTATGCAAAAAAGGCGCAAGCAAACAGAGAAGAGGCAGGAACAGATAAGGTTTCAGTTATGAAACCTTGTGCATTCAAAAATAAGATAATGATTGAAGAATGCATTGCTACGTGCCCTTCCGAAGAAGATGGAAGGAAAGCTAAAAGGGTAATGAAAGAAAGAGCTAATGTAAAATCGTCGGCAAAAAAACTTAGAAAAGACCAG
>JAAERL010000716.1 GCA_024230435.1 Desulfobacteraceae bacterium | reverse complement strand
TATTTCCGTTGCCGGCGCCGATTCCGATAACACCGAGCCCACGGCGCAGAATCAAAGCATCAGCATGCGTGCGGCCGAGTTATTGGCACGGCCGATCACCCTGGCGGGCTATGACGCCGATGGCGATGAACTGGATTATACCATTGTTAATCAGCCCCAAAACGGGCAACTTTTAGGTAAAGCGCCCAGTCTCGAATATTTGCCGGAGTCTACTTTCAGGGGGCAAGACAGCTTTACTTACAGGGTTTCAGACGGACAGGATACAAGCAGCACGGCTACTGTCACCATTGATGTAGCTTTGGAATCCGTCACCAGTGATCAGTTTACAGGTTCGGCGCAAGGTCTTTTTGTGCATGTCCCGTCGCACGTGGTCAATGCAGATATTTCCGCTTATAAACATACGGTTATTTTAGAAGGTGAAGCTATGCACGAATCAGCTTCTTCTGATCCTGATCTGTTATATCACCCGCCATTTGTAAGTAGAAACGATATGTCCGGTAAATCCATTTCCATCAATCTAAACAGCAATCGCAATGCTCCGCTGACCATTTCATTCAAGCTGATTCCGGCAAACGGCGCACAAAACCAGACCATTATGCAAAGCAATGCCTTTACTATCGCAGACACGGACGGTACCATAAGCTCTAGTGTGAAAGACACCAGTGGCTGGCAAACATCGGTCACTAATGATACCGGCATACTAAAAATGCATAGCTGTAATCATTTTGCCATGGTTCTGGAAAGCGGTTACCTGACCGGTTATCTTAACGGAAAACCTAGCCAAACTACGGTAGACACAGGTAATTTTCAAGCCCTGGCCGGTACGCTGCAAGTCGGTCCCTATGACGGCAAACTGTGGGATATCCGGGTGTATGAAAGGGCTTTAAGTAAAACCGAAATCTTGGAGCTTGCCGACACATGCGCGGATGAGCAATTAGCTGACGGCCGCTTTGAAGATTATCCCAATTACCTTTGCGGTGTCTATGTTTGTCAATGGTGGCCGGAAGATACACCGGACACCACTCTTGAAAACTATCAGTACTATCTATTTGCCCAAGACAGGGTCTATGAGCGCAATATGTTTGAGGCCGGTATGTATCCCGAAGGCAGCAAAGGCAGCCTGGGCAGCCACATACTGGTAAATGATACAGGCAAAGATTTAATGCTCAGTGACGGCATCCGGCAAAGTTTTGTCAATAAATATACTTTTGACAAACCGTTGACCCAAAACAATGGAGAATACTGGCTGCATGAAAATTTTCACTCTTTTCAAGGCCGTTTAAAAACATATCGCGGATATGGCCACAGTAAATTTTTAGCTGAATCAACAGCATCCTGGGGAGCCAATCATAACATTCCCGCCGTATACGACTCCTTGCTTGCCTATTACACCCTTCACCCGCATCTGCCTCTATGGACCATTCAAAATTCACCGGTAGATGATAAGGTAGGCTGGGAATTTAAAGGCGGACATCAGTATGGCGCCCATGTTTTCTGGGATTATCTGACCAATTATATCGTGGGCAAACGCCTGATCGGCGACATTTATAAAGACACCCGTTCAGGTGTGTCAGACACTCAGGCGGCCTTTGATCTGCTTGCGGATCAGGGCCATGATATGAAACAAGTATTTGCCGATTTTGCAGCACAAATCACCACTTGGGATATTGAAGACGGTCAAGCCTACCTGAACTCGGAGCAAGGTTCGTTGCGCCGTATGAAACGCGCCAAACCCGATGCTGGCGTTTATGATGCTAAAATCACGGCTTCTTATGACAGCGCAGGCACCACAGAACAATGGGTTGAAGTTCCATATGAATATAGTCCGGGCTCCTGGGCATTTAACGCCTACAAAGTCAGCGTAACTCAGGATGCCGATTATACTGCCGGTATATTAACCAATAGCGCAAACTCGGAATACGCTGATTTTCAAGCACGCATTGTCGTATATACACCCGAAACCGGGCAAAGGACATATTACACACTTAAACTCGCCGCGCCTGGTGAACCGTCAACAATGCCTGTTTCAGCCAAATCAGGCGATGAGATTTACCTGATCGTGGCTGCAACACCTGATATCTTCACAGGCTGGGAATCATACGAATATCATTATATGATCTACCCGTCACCCTAATCAAAACACTAAAAAATTGACCAAATAATCGATTGCAAAGGGGCAGTCCTCCGGCTTTGCCGCAGAGGACTCCCCGCGAATCGGTGAGAAACAAAAGGCACAAAAAGTGTCTGAGCGGCGTAGGTTGGATTAAAGATCCATCAATCCAACAAAAGGCCGCACGAAATCAATAATAACGGCGATTCAGGAAGGTTCAAGACCTTCTTGGATCGCTATTTTTGTTTTGGATCGTGAAGGTCTACGCTGGTGCGTGGTGGTGGGGTGGCGATTTTCAGCGTAGCCGAAAACCGGCTTGAAAGTTTGCAATACACAGATGGCGACGGTGTGATTCATAAACTGGCCCTTACCTATTATTACAATGATTTCCTGGCTCGCATACAGGTATTTGCCAACAATGTCCAAATATCAGACTTGCGCATTGTACGAAACGGATTTTTAGCGGCGTAGGTTGGATTAAAGATCCATCAATCCAACAAAAGGCCGCACGAAACCAATAATAACAGCGATTTAAGAAGGTCAACCGATTTTTTTGAATCGCTGTTTTGTTTTGAGCGTATTCAGAAGACGTTTCCAACATTAAAACTTAATCAGTTTATAACTTAAATCCGTTTTCTCGCGCCATCACCTCGCCCCGAAGAACAGATTTGCTTATCGCAGTGGCGGACACATCAAACTTTGGCGCTAAAGATGAGGCGCTCACTCCGAGTTGCCGAACCGTCCAATAGCAGAGCAAGCTTCTTGCTGCGGCAATATGCCGGTATTTTCTTTTCGGCCAAACCTGATCTACCGCCATGTTGAGCACTTGTGACACTCGATGTGCGATTGTGTCAAGATCAACGCCTTTCAATTTAAGCCGATTGCGCCTCTTGAAGTACTGTTCATTTTGTTTTAAAAGGCCTCAACAAAATACCCCCAAGTACCGTAAAACCCAATGCACAGCCATGCTCCCGAAGAAATTTATCTATTACTATCTGGAGAAATTTGGCGGGAGGCGAAGGAAGATCCAGAAGCACCGGCTTGTCGCAAGGCAGGCCAGGTAATCCATCATCCATCTCATCGCCGTTATGCATTAACTACTGGCGATAAACCAACGCTATTGCTGGCTCTTTGGCGCGGTGGTGGTTTCCAGAAGCCTGAAACCGTATGAAGATAGATGCGGAACCAATTCCTGCAAAATCTCGTAGTTCGAGAAAAAATTAATGTAGCTGTCAAAGGGCAAACAAAAGGGTTCTGTTGCAAAATTATGTGTCAAGGTTACATGCGATTGCCCTGAACTTCAGACCACATGATCTGGAACATTTAATTGTTCTGTGCTAAAGAGTTTTTATTTTTTTAAGGTGAGCGAATGGGTTTAGCTGAATTTTTACATATTGTCATTGTTTCGATTTTAGTATTGATTCCAACATGGCGAATAGTTAGCCGTACAGGTTATAATCCTTTTCTATCAATTTTGGTGTTAATTCCATTAGTTGGCCCATTGATTGTGCTTTTTGTATTGGCTTTTGGCGATTGGCCTGTGAAAAGAAATTAAGTTTGAAAGGTGGCAGATATGTTTGATTTTGGAATGCCTGAGATCATGCTTTTTATAACAATTGTCCCTGTAATATTGATAAGCAAGATCCTTACTAAGGCGGGATTCTCTGGTTGGTTTTCGTTAATATCCTTTATTCCCGTAGCAAATCTTGTTTTTTTATGGGTCTTTGCTTTTATTGATTGGCCGAATATGGACAAGTCAACAACCCCTCGGTCTTTGCCGAGGACTTTTTGACTATTATTTGCAGGTTGAGGCATATAGCAGCTATGCTACTTTTGGGCCTTTTAGGCGATTTACAGTTAAAGAATATACCATCTTGTATGTCTTTTTTCCCGTCTTGTGCGTTATGCCAAAGCCCGAATACGTAAAGTATGCAAACTTTGGCACGCCTTGAATACGAAAAAAAATCGAAGCTCAATCTGGT
>JAAERL010000715.1 GCA_024230435.1 Desulfobacteraceae bacterium | reverse complement strand
GCGTTTGTGCTCTTTTTGATCGGATGTGCGCCTTCTGATTGCTTGTCTGGCCTTGACCTTCGCTGCTTCCCGGTTTGCGGTTATATCCGCCATCGTATCCCTAAGCGTTTCTTTCCAAGCATTGGCGGACAGCGGTGCAAAGTTTCGTTTTTCTTTCAGCCAAAGATCCCGGATAGCCCTGTCTTTGATACCTACGCCAGAAATAGAGCCGAATTTTTGCCAGATTTGTGTACGCAGATGACCAAGTAATTTGGCCTGTTGTTTCAACACATCATATTTTGACTGGTTTAAATTCTTGCTGTACAAAATTATAGTGGCTTTCATGCTTGCCCACTATCCTCAATTATTTTTTTTATATCTTTTTTATATTTTCGCAGGCCGTACAGCCTGTAACTGAAAGTTTGTATAATGGCCATCAGGTCTTCCACCATTTCTTGCTGAGGGGATAAAGATTCCTGATTGACTACTACTATCTTACATCCATTCTGATTAGCCAGATATTCAAAAAAATCGAACCCGAATCGGCAAAGTCTGTCTTTGTGGGCAATAATC
>JAAERL010000714.1 GCA_024230435.1 Desulfobacteraceae bacterium | reverse complement strand
GGCACCACTATATCGTTCAATCATCGTTTATATGATCTAGAGCCGTTTCTGATGTCCTGTTATACTTGGTGGCGATATTTTTAGAAGCTTTTTTGACCTTCCCAGACGGGTTGCACCGTTGAAGCGTTGATCTGATGAGGGTTAGGTCTTTTTTTTTGATAGCATCTGAATAATTTCTAAAACATACTTAGCTAGATCATACCGATTCTACACTGTACGAGACGTCGAGCTTTATCTGTTTTTTTTGTTTTGTTTTGTTTTGTTCTGACTATTCTATAGAAGCATATTTGATGTGTGAAGAAGTTAGATCAGGTCCCGCCTGTTGCATTTTTGTATATGACCTGATGAGGGTCAATTTCGTTCCAGCTGGCGGGCCACGCACATTGAATTACATCTTATGAAAAACTCTGTGAATAGCAATTTGTTGACTCTTTATTATATAGTGGCCCATTACTTTGATCCGAAAGTAAGAAGCACTTAGCTTGGCCGCCCCTCTACTCTCTAGAGAGTGTCGGGAAGTACTTTAGTACTGAACTTACTTAGATAACTTTAAGTCATTTCTCTTTCACTTTTCTCGTGAGCGAGAGATCACGCTGCCGTAGGGTTTTGGCGCGGGCCCGCGGGCGTTTCCTTCGCTCGTCCTGAGTTTTGAGTTTGCTTGGGTCTTTGGCTTCGCTCGGCCGGGCCGGGCCGGCCGGCCGTCGGTCGCCGTCGTGGTTGTATCGTATGTTGTAGCCGACATAATAATATTATCATCATAACCTCTCTTGTCATC
>JAAERL010000713.1 GCA_024230435.1 Desulfobacteraceae bacterium | reverse complement strand
GTTAGATGATCTAAATTATGAGAACATGGTGGACGGCAAATGATGGCAAAAATCGAAAGATGGGGCTGATAGAGCTGTTAGATGGGGGTCCTCTTGGATTGAGACCAATTCTCTGATATACTATTCCTACGTTGACGCTACGGAAAATTTCTGGCGCGGTTCCCATTGTTAATTAGTTGGGAGTTTCCCAGGGTTTACCTGCGCCAGAAATTTAGGGGGCTTTCCCCCGACAATATTTTCTACGTAACCTTTCACATTGGAATCAGTACGTCTTTGCTGGTTTAACTGGGATTTTCAACAAACGGGACCGAGCCCTTTTTAGAAGAAAAAGAAAAAGGTCTACGCGAGATTAACATAGGAATTAGTATGACAAAAAACCAAAGCCAACCTCGACTTTTTGCGATTTCGAGCGGTTTCTCAATCAACTCTCATCCGCCAACCGCAGAGTCGACCGTCACTCTCATAAAACCAAGTACGGTTCAATATCAATACTTACCCAACTAATCAAACATGTCCGGAAGAGGAAAAGGAGGCAAAGGTCTCGGAAAGGGAGGCGCCAAGCGTCATCGTAAAGTCCTTCGTGACAACATCCAGGGTATCACCAAGCCCGCTATCCGCCGTCTCGCCCGTCGTG
>JAAERL010000712.1 GCA_024230435.1 Desulfobacteraceae bacterium | reverse complement strand
ATTCTTGAAGCGATTGCTCTATCTCTGCTAGTTCGATATGCTCATTCTGAACTCCTTCTTGAAGCAATGATTGCTCAACTCCTCTCTCTTCGTCGTCAATTCCATTATCTTCATTACCTTCCATCACATCCTCTACTTGAAAACTTATTGTACTTGAACAATGAGAAGTCATTTGAAAATTCCTACATCGAAATTTCCGGAAAATAATAGAATTGGATTACTACCATCGTAATTGATTTGTTTTTATTTGCAATATATACACAATAATAAATGCCAAGCAGTTATAATTCAACATGATAAGTTTTCAAGGAATGATCTCTCCTCTACCATTTGCACACCACGTACGTTGATGTTCCCTCATTTCGGTCAAATCCAAAGGTTTTGCGTCGAGCGCAAATGTACCTTCAGCTTCTAACATTGTTCTTATCCGGATTCCAAATCCATGACTGAAAACGAAAGCTCCTGGCCCATGAGATTTTACATAACGCCGTGCTGTACGCTGGAGTCCTCCCACTGCATTCTTTGTTCCGTCAGCAATTGTGGATGCCCCATAAAACATTTTCGCTTCGATCCAATTGATAGGGGCCACTAACTGATGGCTTGACAAACAGATAGGGCCATCGAAAAGAAAGTCAGGCGTAGGGGGTGTCTTCTTTCCTTCTGCAACCATGGCCTTCTGGTCCGTTTCTGAAAGGTACTTGATATTTTGTTGCGCCAAATACTGCGCGATTGATTTCTCGAATAATGAAGCCGATTCTTGTACATCTTTAGATCTCCCTAAGTGCAATGGGAAGGTGTTATTCACTTGAGGGTTTAGAAGCATCATGTGAGTCCTCCTCAAACTGAGCGCCTGGTCTAAAGTTATCCCATTATTGCGGCATGCATCGCGGATGGATCCAAGTCTCCGAGGGTGGCTTTTTATCATCCCTCTTTCTTTCTTGCCATATCGTATAAGGAGGGGTAAAAGGATCTCTTCTGATGCTATTGCAACGGGTTCGTGGGGACGTTTCCAAAACAAGGTTGTCGTTTCTTTTTTGTCAACGATTTCGGTTTCTTTTTTGTTGAGTTCTATTCTGATTGAAGATGTGGTAGAATCTCTTTCATGGCGGGGTGGGTCAACATTCTTGATATTCGTGGATCCATTCCGAGTTTGATCAAAGTTTGTGGCTGCTGTCGGCTTGTTTCTACGCCTTCTTCTGTGGGTCTTGTTGGTATTGCCTCCGTTGCCGTTAACTTTCTGTCCCTCTCCGTTCTTGTTGTCCATTACTTCATTCTCGGCAGCAGTCATACTCAAATTGTAATTTTGAAGTGGAGACCTCGACGTCTTGAATTTTATCTCTCATTTGCGGGTGACGGTTTTGAAAGAATTATTAGTCGTCAGTCATATGCTGCCCATCGATGCTGACTGCTGACTGGGAGTTGAACGATTTTCGATTTCTTTGAAAAATATAACCCACCATGCCATGAAGAATTATTAGGGGTTGACATTAAAATCGACCCCGAATTGAGACACCAACGGCAAACCTTGTTGTGTTTTGTGGTCCACAACCCAACAACCGATATCTCTACGGTACAGTTATAAGTTGTGACTGTCCAGTTTTAATGGGAACAAGAACAGTAAAAGAAAAGTTTAGATGATAAAATCTAAAAAACCCAGAAAGGTACAAAGAACAATTGTCTATATTGACATTTTGAAAGTATGTTCGTCGATTTTAGAATCGATTTTTCGAGGATTTTAGATCGATTTTTTAATCGATTAATCGATTTTTTAATCGATTATTATCGATTTTTAATCGATTTTTTCAAAATCGCGTTTTTGAGTCGCTCATAACTCAAGAACTATTGTACCTTTATCAATTTTTTTTGGGATTTCCTACCATTCCATACAATATCTATCGGAAATCCTAAAAAGAATCGAAAAAAGAAACGATATTTCTGCGATGCTGATCGATTAAAACATCGATTTTTTGCGATTTTTGCGATTTTTTCCACTTTTAGTCGCGATGATCTCAAGAACTATTATACTTTTGTCGATTTTTTTGTGGATTTCCTGTAGTTTGTAAATGATGCTACCTACATCTTGATGGGATTGGTGAGAAGTGCTCTAGTTGTCGAGTTCTAGATCGATTAAAAGTTGGCTCAAATAATCGATCGATTTTTTCGGTGTAACTCAAAAATCGATTATGATTTACTTTAGTTTCTCCGTAGCTTTTAAAGACGCTATTTTCATCATTTTTAGCTTCAAGGAAAAACGGAATTTGGATCGATTTTTTTAGTTCCGTTGCTCATGGACTCTATTTTCATCATTTTTAGCTTCAGAAATAATAACTTTTCAACTGAATTTCATATTCTGTGACGATGTTTGAGCTCAAAATCAATATTTCTATCGTTGATCATTCTCATAAATTGTTGTTTATCAAACACTGAGTTCAAAATCAACATTTCTATCGTCTCAATCTGGGGTCAATAAATATTAGAACCCCTTATTTTTACATGCAGTGGGATATTTTTCAAAGAAATCAAAAATCGTTCAACTCCCTGTAAAAAAGTCGTTAGTCGACTGTAAAAAGTCGATGGTCAACTGTAACAATTACTGATCTAATCCACAACCGTGTGTAGCAACACATACTTTCAAAAGAACTCCTT
>JAAERL010000711.1 GCA_024230435.1 Desulfobacteraceae bacterium | reverse complement strand
ATGGTCTGCGCTCTCATTGTCGCGTGTCTCTCTCCGTGTATATTGCTGCTGCTGCTGATGCTGCTGCTGCTGTCGTTTACTTTGCTTCTGTGAATTTGCATCGTCTATTTCTTTTGTTTGCTGATTTTGATCTGCATTTAACTTTTGGTGTCGATTTTCAAAGAAGACATCCCATGCTTTATCAACAAAGTTATCCCACGCCGATGAAATTTGTCCTGGCATCGACCTATCATAAGCAGTGTGCCCTTTTAGTTTTGAGGATATCACTTGGTAATCATCTTGTGCTTCGATGGATACGAGTCTTTGTGCGAGTGGCAGCATTGAGAATGATGCAGGCACAGATTCATGCATGCGCAGGCTCCATCGAAGGAAATTCGGTGCAATGGATTTGCTGATCCGGTTGGTTACGGATGAAGCCAACGTCAAAATCATGCTCAATAGGATGATTGAGTTGCAACCGTTGCATTGCATTGCAAACATGTCGAGGCGATAGCATAGCATCTAGAGAGAATAAGCGCCTTTTCTAATACTTTGTTTACATTTTTAAGCTCATTGCATAAACTTCGGGGGAGGAACCGACAATCTGAGTGTCGGTTAAAATGTAGGTACGCTAGTTGTTCGCCGTAATAAAGTTACTGGTAAGTTGGCCCCTTTTTTTGATGACCTTTTAAAAAAACGAGTCACGAGCGATAAATCCCAAAGCACGACGAACGCCGTACAAATTTTTTTAACACGACTCAAAAAAGGTGGGTCCGCTACACTCAGATTGTCGGTTCCCCATGAATGTGATGACGTCATGTTTCATGCTCCGCATTTTTGCACTTGCTCATTCATTTTTCATTTTTCATTTTTCTTTTCTAGCATT
>JAAERL010000710.1 GCA_024230435.1 Desulfobacteraceae bacterium | reverse complement strand
CCTACTTTTGTGATTTTTGTAAAAAGTACGTAGATGTCTACCTAATTTTGATCATTTTTTGTTAAAAGTAGGTAAACCTCTACCTACTTTTGTAGATTTTTCGAAAAGTAGGTAAGTCACTACCTACTTATGTTGTAAAAAGTACGTTCATGTCTACGTTGGCTCCACCAGTGGGAACAGATGTGGTTGATGATTGCGACATGGTGTGTATTATGGATGACGTCGTGGATGATGATGACAAGTTGGTGGTGGCCCCGATGGCAGATGATGAAGTGAAAGATCTGATGCCCCGCGGAAGGCAAAAAGGGCAAAAATTCAGTGCCCCCGTGGTTAGCCCCCCACAAACAAAAATATATTGTTCAAGTGGAAGATACTGTGGATATTTATTGGAAGCTTCATTTTAGGCGGGAACGACATGCTGGGGTTAATTTAAATTTTAAGAGTTAATGAACTATCCAAATGCCGGAAGTATCGCTAAATATAGTCAAATATAGCCAAATTTAGCCAAAAACTGCACCGGCCCACGGAACTGGTCTATTTCACCCGGTCGGGTTAGACGACCTGCTACGCAGAGGTGACATTATCGCCCGCCCCCAACTATCGTAGAGTCCCAATAGATCAAAAATTCCATGACCACAAATCAAAAAATCGTCCGCCGCGATGGCAGCACGATGTTTTTGTTGATCCCTTCAACAAAATGCCGTCCCAACCCCCGCTATGCCAATAATGACAGCACCTTCCAGTGTTGGTCCTTCCTGTTTTGAATTGAGGGTCGTGTTCCCAGGTCTCCTCCCGTCCCACCCTCCACTCCCCGCCAGGT
>JAAERL010000709.1 GCA_024230435.1 Desulfobacteraceae bacterium | reverse complement strand
GGTCCATCTCAGCACGCAAGCTTTCAAGGTCCGTTATCCAAACGTCAGGGTCATCTTCATCTGATTCCAGCTTCGAATTAGTGAATTGCTTTTTGAGCTTGACATAACTTGGCGTGGTTTAAGGGGCATATTTATGGACCAAATGGTCCCATGCCATCTTTGAATTTCCTTCAGGGTACTCATCTCTTTTACAATTTTTGACCAAATTAAAGGCCACTCGACCTGAAGTCATGTTGCCGTTGATGGAAAAAATCAGATATTCATACGCTAGTTCATTTAACTCACCTAATTTCACCACCTTTTTCTTTTCTTCTTCACTCGACCCAACAGCAGCATCATATTCATCCACTGTCGGTATTCTATCAACCCCAGCTTGATCCTTTTTACAAAGTAAAAGTTTTGTGTAGCCTTTGCGTTTGCCTCGGGCCAAAAACTTGTCAGACCAGACATCCCAATGCTTGCCGCCGAATTAAATACTTCGCAAACTCTTATCTTTGGTCGACATTATTTTGTCTTTCAAATTTTCTGAACGATTCGAGATAATTCCACAATAATCCGTTTCACGTGATCCTGGCTCTACCGATTTACCACAACTTGTTATTCTCAAAAAATCAACTTACGAGATAT
>JAAERL010000708.1 GCA_024230435.1 Desulfobacteraceae bacterium | reverse complement strand
TAATCTGACCTACGTTTTAAAGATTGTTGGTTCGATTCGCGGCGGTTCCAATCGCCTTGGCCAACGCCTGAGGGTTCCCAGCCCATGATCAGGGCTTGTTCGCAGGTTGCGCCCCAGGGGTATTTGGATGCGGCTTTGCGGCAGAGCTATTGTTTTTTACTTGACAATACTTATCATGGATGTCTCCGAAAAGTCCCTTCAAACGAGTTGATAATCCTTAATCAACAATTGCCTTTTTTTTGAATCAAAAAACTTGCAACCAGTTATTTATTATTTGGACAGTTACGCGCAAGAATCAGATAGTAAGATATGAGCCTGTCCATGTTCATTATTTTCCTGTGTGAATCTCGCGATTTAAAATGTACGGTCCTCTAAATTCCCTTATTTTATTCGTGATCTCGTTGGGAATGTTATCGTCCATGTCCAATGCGCTGTTCACCATATCGTTAAAAGTCCCGGAGTGATGATCAACCAACTCTTTCATGATATCTTTTTGCAATTGAAGTTTGAACTTAAATTTCATTTTGAAACCAGTCAAGCCAGAATTTAATCCATTTTGAGACCTCATTCGGCGGTATTCCTTCTGAAGACTATTAATTTTATCCTTGCATTCCTTTTTATCGTCTGCATCGATTATGATGGTTTTATAGTGCTCATATTTACGACCTTCGGCGTGATATACTTTTATCTCAACGGGCGCTAACATTGCTAACTGATAATAATCAACAGGTTCGTCCTCTGATTTAAATTCCTGTCCATTATATTTGGGATTCTTGACCTTCAAGTCATTAAAAAAATCAGAGTGTTTTTCTGCGAGAGCCATAATGGTACTGGTTCTATAGGGTATCAGGCGATTTATTAACTTCTTATCTTCAAAATTGCAAAAATTGTCATACAGATCGTCCGCATATTCTTTAGCCCGATCTGAATAAGGAAACTGCCGGCTGTAAGACAGATCACCTTCGCAACGGCCTTTGCCGGGCTTCTGATTAAATTTTTTTGCAATAAGACCACAGGCCTCGTCTCCACCCAAAAGTCGTTCAATACGTCTGTTTGCTCGCTCAGGATTTGACCCTGCTTGAACCAGCGTTAAGGGACTTACTAAGGGTTCTGCAGCATCTTTGACATATCCTTTGGCCGCGCAAGCCACAATGGCTATGCAACGTTTGAGTTTGCTTCCTGTCTGATAGTCATTTTTTTTTGTTAGCTTATAAAAGTCGTCCTTAGCCTTTAGCGCATTTACATAAGTATGTGTGTCTCCAATTGTGTGTAGCATGATAACCGCTCCTATTAAATTATATCAGTTCAAGTCAACTTCAGTTCACGCGAATTTTTCTTATACTAATCAATAGCAAATTGTATGCCTGTAGTTCTATATTGTCGCTTTTCTCAAATTGTCAAATGATTATGCCCCATTTTCAATAATCGCTATGAATATTTCAGATATTGTTGATGGAATACAGTGTCAATAAAGTTGGCTGTTTTGGGAGCTGCGCTGGTACGATTGCCAAAATCGTTGCCGCTGATAATGGACCGAGGCCTTTGCCGGATTGGTGGAGCGTTAATCTGACCTACGTTTTAAAGATTGTTGGTTCGATTCGCGGCGGTTCCAATCGCCTTGGCCAACGCCTGAGGGTTCCCAGCCCATGATCAGGGCTTGTTCGCAGGTTGCGCCCCAGGGGTATTTGG
>JAAERL010000707.1 GCA_024230435.1 Desulfobacteraceae bacterium | reverse complement strand
CCAAATACCCCTGGGGCGCAACCTGCGAACAAGCCCTGATCATGGGCTGGGAACCCTCAGGCGTTGGCCAAGGCGATTGGAACCGCCGCGAATCGAACCAACAATCTTTAAAACGTAGGTCAGATTAACGCTCCACCAATCTGACAAGCGGCCTGCTGCAGATGCTGGGTCTACGCCGAACTTTGGGGGGAAGATAATTAAAAATGGATATCGAAACAATCATCAAAAACGGTTATTACGGCCCACATGCCTACAACAGCAACACCATTGACTATCTTCCCCCCATTGAAGACAGCGTTACCAGCAAGACAACAGGCATATTGCGCACTAATCATCTGGCCAGGCACACCTGCGTTCAGTGCACGGAATTGCTCGCCGCCGACAGCCCGTCCACTATTGAAGCTCTTAATTCGGATGACCCGGAAATAAAAAAATTGATCAATGCACCCGGCCATGAAATGCAATATTGGCAGTCGCTGAGAAACCCAAGGGCTGTTGTAGATGTTTTAACTGACCTGTTTTGTGTTTTTATGTGGATCGGCATAATTTTTGTACCTATCTCTTCTATATATTTTTTTTTTACAGGATGGAATATATTCATCGACCCAAATTACTACATTGGTTTGATCGGACCATTTGCTATGTTTGGTATCTTACACTACACAGGCAAATACGTCCTGAAAAAAGATTGGGTCAAAGATAAAAACAACGTTTACCTGAACCGCCGTAAAGGTGTCATTAGTATCCCCCAAAGAAAAATGCAGCCGCCAAAAGAAATCCCCTTTGCCGAATTCGATGCATATTTGGGAACGAGTTGGAGGCAATCAGGCAGAATCAATTACCACCTTATCCTGGGCCACCGCTATAGCGATAGCCACGCCCAGTTGCCCATGGATGGCTACGACTCCTGGGAAGTTGAAATCGCCTGGGAATCCTGCCTGCAATTTATGGACATCTCCAAACCGCTGCCCGACATCCCCCGCTTTGAACCTTTCCGGTCAAAAGATCCGGTAACCGCGGCCTACGACAAGGCAAACAACCGCCCCGCCGATT
>JAAERL010000706.1 GCA_024230435.1 Desulfobacteraceae bacterium | reverse complement strand
TGTGAGGATGGTTGTGAGGCAGACAAGGCCGCCACACACTCGTTTTGGAAAGCCATACATGCTAATGATGATTTATTTCCTGATAATTCTAAGCTATTGAAAATTTAATCGATACTATTCGTCTTCTTTCGCTCTTCTTTGGACAAGTTATTTGATTGCCACTGCAGTGTTCGTTCGAGTGGGAGGATGACTCTTGCAAAAATGTTTGCATCAAAAAATTGAAAATTGACTGAACGTCGGAATCACTAGTAAAAAAGTACCACTCTCACTCGCCCGATTCAAAAAATATGTAAACAGCGTGCGTACCATACATACCAAATAACCTAAGACCCATCCACTCTTCGGAGTAATAATTTTAGTCGAGCCCTAATCCCTTGCTAGTCGTAGTCGAATAAAAGGAGGACTCGTGAGTACGTGTATTGATAGTTCTTCTATATGGCAGGTATGTTAATATTAGTCTCCATACTTTTTAATCCTTCTTGGATGATGACGGGGCTCGGG
>JAAERL010000705.1 GCA_024230435.1 Desulfobacteraceae bacterium | reverse complement strand
CGATCTGGCCCAGCTACGTATTTAGCAACAGAGCATTGTTGGTACCATCTATACCACTGATAACTTGATGGCATTACTCTTTGGCTCAAGATTGCATTCAGGGGTAATTGGTCCACCAAGTCAGTTGAGGATAACAGGGTGAGAACACTGTGACGATGTTTTTATTAAGTTACCTCTTATTTCATTCTGACAATGTCTGGCAATTAACAGGAATCCAGTTATGGACGTATATATACGTCCATTTTAAACGAGCCTCGCGCAAAACTACATATCTCCGCGAGTTTTTGACCTCAGACGGAGTTCAAGATACCAAATTGTAGCTGGAATCAAGAGCTACAATGTTAGCGCGCCATGTTATTGCGCAGCTTGCTAGAAGTTTGAGTTTTCTGGCGTCGAATAGAGGGCTTCAATCGCTTCTGTTTTATTTTGTCATCAAAGTACAAAATCAGGCACAAAACCACCAACCAGAACCCAAAAAACCACACACAAAATATTCGAGCTGGCCTTCCGGCGACCAAGGCCAGCGCGCTGAGCATCAATAGACAGCGCCCAGGGCATCAATGAATGCCCTGAACCTTGGTTATTGATCAATGGTCTCGATGCTAGGAGTGCATTGTTCTATGGCCATCAAAATGGCCATAGAACGATGCACCCCCGGCACCAAGACCATCGATCGATAGCCAAGGCCCAGGGCAACAATAGATGCGCTAGGAGATGGCGATCGAGGCTCAGCGCGCTTGCCTTGGCCGCCAAAGGGTCGGCTCG
>JAAERL010000704.1 GCA_024230435.1 Desulfobacteraceae bacterium | reverse complement strand
AGCGGCTTGAGCTTGATTAACTACTGCGGTCACGGTTCGTCAAATTCATGGGGCACCAGCGGTTTTAGCTCTTCTGATGTTAATGATCTTCGAAATGGCGATATGCTGCCGGTTATTATTTCAGTGGCATGTGTTAACGGTACGTTTCACAAAGGAACTTGCTTTGCCGAGGCATGGCTGCGCAAACAAGACGGCGGCGCCGTTGCGGCTCTGATGGCGACAATAAATCAGCCCTGGACCCCGCCCATGAGAGGTCAGGACTACATGAATGATTTGCTGATTGGAGGTTATGACTATCAAGTAAATCCAGGCAACGGAACAAGCACTGCCGCCGGGCGCACCATATTTGGTTCTATCGTGCTCAATGGTTTGGTTTTGATGTACGCCGAGTCTAACGGTTCACATGATTTAGATACCTTATCTACCTGGACTATCTTTGGCGATGCATCACTTCAGGTGCGAACCCAACCGCCGCTTCAAATCGAAATTTCGAATATTGAGGTTACAGCAGGTGATCGTTTTTCCACTAATATCAGTGATGGAGCAGAAGCTGTTTCAGGAGCAATGGTTGTATTGAGCCAAAACGATATGATTTTTAAAGGAATCACAAGCGATTCCGGAGACGTGACCATTGAACACGAGCTGGAAGCCGGAGCAGCCACGCTGGTGGTTTCAGGCAGTAATCTGGCAACGATTTATCAAGAAATTCAGGTTGAAAACTGATCAATCTGATGATTTGATTGATAATCTGATAGCAGTTTCAGCGGCGCCGCCGCCTTTTGGCGGGGCGCCGCTATAAGTTTTTATAGTCATTTTCTTCGTCCCCTCAATCTCCAATGCTATCTTCTGTAATAACGGCGTCTTTTATGGTAAGTGGTTTTAACATACCGGGGACCGCAGTAATTTTATGTTTTTAAAATCATTTTATATTTTAAGGCAGTTAAAGAACCGTAAAAATAAACTTAAACCGCATTGTGTGCTAAGCTGTCATGCGATTGTTCTGCTTGACAAGACCGACTGGATTGTTTATTTTGGACTGGTTAACAATAAGGGAAGCCTGTTCAGTTAACCCCTAAAGTCTGTTCTCTTAACCTGCATTGATGTCGTCAGGAAAAATTGCAATCCCCACATATGCTTCCCATCATTTCAATACGTTACGGCTTCGATCCAGCAAGTTAAAGAAAGACATCATACATCAGGAATGCAACTATGCTGAAGCGAAAATAGTCAACGGCTTCAATATCTTAATGCGCTATCAGGATATTGAAAGTTGTCAAGTGTGCTTCCGATTGCTTAAATCCGGGATTGCCTATCATTTCTTTCAGCGTTTCCAACCAGAAAATACTATAAAGGAGTTTTTGATGCGAAAAATAAAATTGAGTTTATTTTTGGTGTTTTTGTGCTTTTTTCTTGTAGATGCTGGCTATTGCAATGAAGGATTCAACATCGTTCTTGACACTAAAGACAGTTCAGGCTTGAAGATGTCGTTCGTTTTGCAAGACTATGCAGTCAAGACACTCAAGGCGGGAAATCAAACATTTTCCGAAGTTAACATTAAAGGAGGGGTAAAAACTTCTGAGAAGGGATTTGCCGAACTCCCATTTATGCATGCCTCTGTCTCCTTGCCTGCAACCGGGGGAATTGAAGTTGAAGTGATCTCAACGGATTATCAAGACATTGAGCTCGAACACCCCATTTTGCCCTCCAAAGGTACAATTTACCGAAACCAGAATCCCGATGACATTGCTTATGAGATCGCCAGAAATAGTATTGTAGATCAATGGTATCCAAAAAATTTGGTAACGTTCACCGAACCATATATTTTCCGCAATATACGCGGCTCAAACATCTATATCTATCCGTTTCGCTATAATGCGGTAACTAAAACCCTGCGGATATATTCAAAGGTCCAGGTACAAGTCAAGTTTACTTCCAAAACCGGAAAAACAAACACATTGCGGCCGGCCCGGCAGAAAATTCTTCCGGTAATGAACAACATCTACCAATCCATGTTCATCAACTACCAGACATCTAAAAGCCGTTTTGACAATGAAGTTGGGGAAAGCGGAGATATCCTGGTAATCTGCACATCCCGTGATACTGATGCAATCCAACCCTATATCGAATGGAAGCGGGAAAAAGGCTTTAACGTTGAAGAAGAAGTCGTAGAAACAGGAACCAATGTTGAAGACCTTATTGCCAGTAACTATGCAGCCAACAACAACTTGTTGTACGTCCAGCTTGTAGGTGACTGGAATGACATTAAGTCCAATACAATGGAAGGCGGGGCGCCAATGGATCCCATGCTGGGCTGTGTCGCAGGCAATGATTCTTATCCCGAACTTGCGATAGGGCGTTTTTCCGCCGAATCATCCGACCAGGTAACGGTTCAGGTAAACAAGGTACTTGCCTACGAACAAGATGCCGGTTCCACTGGTTCGTGGTATGATAATGCTTTAGGAATCGGGTCCGGTTTGGGCTCCGGCCAGGGTGATGACGGTGAGCCGGATTATGAGCATATCGACATTATCAAAAATGAAAAATTACTTACCGCTACTCATACTGTAGTAGAAGAAGTGTATAAAACCGGCAGTGCAAGTACTGTGGGCGGTTATGTGGACAGCGGCTTGAGCTTGATTAACTACTGCGGTCACGGTTCGTCAAATTCATGGGGCACCAGCGGTTTTAGCTCTTCTGATGTTAATGATCTTCGAAATGGCGATATGCT
>JAAERL010000703.1 GCA_024230435.1 Desulfobacteraceae bacterium | reverse complement strand
CAAGAATGCTCTATGTGTCATAAAATCGTAAAAAAGTCTCTTTCGATAAGAACTCATCGCTGCCCTTTTTGCACCTTTGTTGCAAATCGTGATCATAACGCAGCGAGAAATGTTTTGCATATCGGGCGTCGATACGATAGCGGCTAAAGGCCGCTTAGAAGCCCCCTCCTTCGTGTAACGAAGGTGGGGGAACAGTCACTGCCTAAAAAATCGGTTCCTGTTGAGTGTGGTGATACTGTTTTTATTCCGCAATTTTTTAGCGGAATAGAAATGGTGTAGAAAAAAACACGAGCTTTGAGTCAGGAAGCAGAATAGAAAACAGACTTTAATTATCAAAATGCGGATTACATTTGATTTTGTTAAAATTGTTTTACATAAATATACAAAAATAATATATATTTAACCCATTATGCCATTTTTGAATATGGAGCACTGCCTGTCCATATGCATTTATGGTAAAAATAATATTAAATCAATCGGTTATATAGCATAATGGGTTAGCGGGCCCTGAAACACAACATAAGCTAAAATCAACCATTTGAAATGCAGGCGCCCTGTAAATTTTCAAAATGGCATTGATTTCCGGTTTGCGTTGAATTATAGATATCTCCATGTTTTTTATTTTGGGAGGGCGGGGTTAAAGACGCACTGTAATACGCTTTGAGCTAATGGGTTTGAAAAAAACAGTCCTTAAAAAGCGGTTTTTTCTTAAAAGTGATAAAAATAGTGCTGCTGCAGTCTTTTTCTATTTTATTCGATCAGATTCCAAAACTATTTAAATTTTCTTACCAAGCGTAGTGGTTTTGAAATAGAGGCACAATTGTTCGCAAACGATTATGGGCCCCGGAAAAAATGTTTTATCCCAACTGACTTATCTATCAACTCGTCTTCTGCGTTGAGGAAAGCTGCGAATACTTGATATGCACGGCTTTGCGCGCCTTGAATACGAGCCTATATCCTGCGCCAATTGGACAAAACAATTTTTCCGCGACCCTAAGATGACGTCAACGATAAGGCAAACTTGTTTAGTTAACCTGCATTGGCGCCGTGCGGAAAAATTGCAATCTTTATATATATGCTTCCTGTCTTTTCAATACATTACGGCTTTGATCAAGCAAATTAAAGTAAGACAACCCTACAATCAGGAATGCAAATAAGCTGAAGTGACTAACAACGGCTCCGGCATTAAAGAATGCTGCGGGGGATAGATAAAACTGTCAACCGTGCTTCTAATTGCCCGGGTATGAACTTGTCCTCCATTTGATTTTTTGTGCATTCCTTGCCAAAAAAACTAGAAAGGAGTAATTAATGCGAAAAATCAAATTAAGTTTATTCGTAGTATTTATGTGTTTTTTTTTAGTAGATGTTGGCTATTGCAATGAGGGGTTCAATGTCGCTCTTGACTCTACAGACAGTTCAGGTCTGGAGATGTCTTTTTATCTGGAAGACTATGCAGTTAGTGCAATCAAAGGCGAGAATCAAACATATTCCCAAGTTGAATTTAAAGCTGGGGTTAAAACTTGTTTGAAGGGATTTGCCGAACTTCCATTTGTGCATGCCTCTGTCTCCTTGCCAGCAACCGGAGATATTGAAGTGAAAGTGATCTCTACGGATTATCAAGACATTGTGCTCAAGCATCCTATTGTGCCCTCAAAAGGTATAATTTACCGTAACCAGGACCCCAGCGCCATTGCATATGAGATCTCCAGAAATAGTATTGTAGATCAATGGTATCCAAAAAATTTGGTAACGTTCACCGAACCATATATTTTCCGTGATATACGCGGCTCAAACGTCTATATCCACCTGTTTCGTTATAACGCGGCGACCAAAACCCTGAGGGTATATTCAAAAGTTCAAGTGCAAGTCACGTTCTTGGCCGGAGCTGCCGGAACTAACGCATTTCGAACGCTACAAAGCAACGTTGTTCCGGTAATGGACGACATTTACCAATCAATGTTCATTAACTACCGAAGATCCAAAATCCATTTCCCAAATGAAGCTGATGAAAACGGAGATATCCTGGTAATCTATACATCCCGCGATGCCGAGGCTATTGGGCCCTATATTAAATGGAAGCGCGAAAAAGGTTTTGACGTTGATGAAGAAGTTGTAGAAACAGGAACCAATGTTGAAGACCTTATTGCCCGTAGCTATGCAGACAACAACGACTTGTTGTACGTCCAACTTGTAGGTGACTGGCAAGACATTAAGTCCGGCACAACAAGGGGCAGAGCGCCGACCGATCCCTTGCTGGGCTGTGTAGCAGGCAATGATTACTATCCCGAGCTTGCGATAGGACGTTTTTCCGCCGAATCGCCTGATCAGGTAACGGTTCAGGTGAACAAGGCGCTTGCCTACGAGCAAGATACCGGCTCCACTGGGTCGTGGTATGGTAATGCTTTGGGAATCGGCTCCGGTGAAGGCTCCGGCTATGGTGATGATGGTGAGTCAGATTATAAGCATATTGACATTATTAAAAATGAAAAATTGCTTCCCGCTACTCATACTGTAGTAGAAGAAGTGTATAAAAACGGCAGTGCAAGTACTGTGGGCGGTTATGTGGACAGCGGCTTGAGCTTGATTAACTACTGCGGTCACGGTTCGTCAAATTCATGGGGCACCAGCGGTTTTAGCTCTTCTGATGTTAATGATCTTCGAAATGGCGATATGCT
>JAAERL010000702.1 GCA_024230435.1 Desulfobacteraceae bacterium | reverse complement strand
GGCAGTTTATTGACAACAAGTGGCTGCATAAGGATCAATCTGTGGCAGCTTTGAGTGACAATGGGATACCTGGTGGGGCCCATGACATTGCAACAGCGCCGAACCATGTATCAGAATAGAAGGATGGATTTTGGATTATCGGCGTGAAAGCAAAGTACCAACAATACACTTGCAGGTGGGAAAATTGCAAAACCCAGTGCATATCTTACTGTCCTTGTACCCCTGGAGACTGGCTTTGCCCCTCCCATGTTGTCTGTCATGTTATTTAAGCCACCAAGAAGGCATATATGTAGGCATTTAATTCAATGGCGGCAAAATTGTAACTTGAAGTTATTAAACAATCGTATTTTTCACCAACTTCCACTTATAAAACTCTAGATTTTATGGCATTTTTAAATTCTTCATGAAATTCCAGTTCATAAAGAAACTTTATTTTTTGTGTCATTATGAAAAGTTACCAAGAAAATCCATGCGAAAGGTGCCATTGAATCCAATGGATGGGGGTCCTGAGGAACCGTTATTTTTTGGTTTTAATATCTAAAAGACAAAACATTAAGGTTGATTACTGTC
>JAAERL010000701.1 GCA_024230435.1 Desulfobacteraceae bacterium | reverse complement strand
GGAAAAAACCTATCCGGATGCGGCGATGACCCGTGCTGTTCCGGCGCCGGTCAAAGTTGATGATCAGTGGTACCTGGTATTTGGCTCCGGTCCCACCGATTATGACGGCACAAGCGCTCAAAGCAGCTACTTGTATGTGGCCGATATGAAAACCGGAGATTTGCTCAAAAAGTTCGGCCCGTATGAAAGTAACGCCTTTTTCAGCACAGCAGCCGCCTTTGATAAAAACCTGAACTATAATGTAGACGGTATTTACATCGGCAATAGCAATTGGACTCAGCCTTCAAACACCAGTTCTCAAGACGTCGCTCAAGACGACGGTTGGCAAGGCAGTGTGTATAAAATCGCAGTACCCTGCACTAACTGCCAATGGCAAGCCGACTACAAAAGCAGCCAGGACTATGGCTATGATATCGACCCTGCCAATTGGTATGCACACAAACTTTTCAGCTCCAATCGGCCCATCACGGCGCCGCCGACAGTCAGCGTAGAAGCCTATCCCGATTTCGATGTAGACAATGTCTGGATTTACTTCGGAACCGGCAGACACCTCGCAGGCACGGATAAAAGCACTTCGGACGAACAATATATTTACGGAATAAAAGATCCCTACTTTAATAAGCAACTGTACGAGAACAATGGCATGCATGACTACTCTCAGGCTCAATTAATAACCATAGACCACCAGGGGTCACCACTCTTTGAATCGGACTTGATAACCGTAACAACCGGCGGACATGTCCTTCAAAGTGGATCATTGTATGGCTCATCCGGCAGTTTTGATGAATTAGTGGATGACATCCGGAATAATTACGATGGCTGGCTCCGTCCGTTGGAAACAAACGCAACCAGCCCCTCGGAGCGTATGATCAGCAAGCCGTCTGTTTTTGCAGGCCTTACCTTTTTTCCGGTATTTACTCCTGAGGAAGATATTTGCGGATTAGGCGGATCCTCGAACCTGTATGGCCTTTATTATCTTACCGGTACCGGCTACACTAAACAAATTTTTCAAGTTCAAACGCCAATCATTGACTCGACTACCGGTGAAAAGGTTGTTGAGGTAAAAATGCCAGACTCAATGGTTGGATCACCACCGCCGAGCCTTGGTATACATACCGGTTCCGAAAGCGGTGGAAAGGTCTACATGCAACAAAGCACCGGAGAGATAGTCGAAATTGATATCGGCGCCGCCTTGTATTTTAAAAGCACGATTACGGACTGGTGGGATCGTG
>JAAERL010000700.1 GCA_024230435.1 Desulfobacteraceae bacterium | reverse complement strand
CCGATCTAATCCAGCAGGTAGAACTTTTTTGCATCATTTGTATGTCCTTTCTATTGGTTCAAAATTTACTAATCAACATGATAAGCTTTCTGATAGTGCTAAATTGGATCTGAATGCCTGGTTGTCTTTTTTATCTTCACTTAATGGTTCTACTGTAATTTGTCACAATAATTAGTCACATGACTGTGACTGGAGGTTTTTCTCTGATGCCTCTGGTCGAGGTTATCAGGGGTTGCGAAAACTCATCCTGCATTACAACATGACCAGTAATGTGATTGTTATTACTGTTCACAGCATTGACAAGAAGACAGAACTTCTTTTGAAACTCTTGCAGTATGAGGATCAAGGAAGTTCCAAAAATGCAAGTATTATTTCTCATTTTAACACTTCTATTTCTACTCTTGACAAACAGGTAGTTGCGACAGAACTGAACATTGGATACATGAAGAATGAAGTTGCCCTTATGCTTGAAAGAAAAGCAGAAGATGCAGGGGCATGGGGAAAAGGCGTTTTTTTCAGTATAATCTGTTTTTTTAGTTATTTTAATTGTTCTTATTTTCCTTAATTTTATGTAATTAATGCTTAATAGTGACTGCCATGCTTATTTGAAGAACATCATTGTTGTTCATGCAAATTTGAATCACATGGCTGAAGCCACGCCTATTTTGTGAATTTTCCAAAGCATTGGCAGAAAAATCACCCTCTTCACTCTCCTTCTGAGCCATACAGGTAATACATACTCAAACCACCAGTAATCTTCACCGGCGTACGTAGATCTGGTATGGAAACGTACGTACCTGGTTCTTTTGAAGTAATTAACAAAAAAACCGTTGAGATTTGAAATTCTGAGTAAGTGGCAACAACCAGGACTGGAGTTGAATAAGAATAAACCTTATAGCCCCACCAAAACTCTCTAAAACAGTCATATGGTTCTTTTTACAAAGTTCTCTTTTTTTCCAATAAAGGGAAACACAGCGATTTGCACTGATGAAAATCAAGAGAGGCAAGTAAGTAATGATTTAGCAGTGATTTCATTCGATTCTAATTGATTCGCTAATCTTGTATTCCATATATCTAAATGAAAACTAAATAATAATGAAAAACTAATTATATATCTATGTAGACGACGATGTCTACTACACTTTAATGCTTTAAACTTTCGTCATTCATCCAATATCGAATTAGATATTCACATTCGAAAATCGTGAAAATCGCGATTTTTGGCTGTTAAATCGACTTTTCACGATTTTCACATTTAATTTAATCAATCAATATTGAATAAAAACATACACTTCTTGGTACGGATAGGAAGAGGGTAGCGAGCGCTACGTGAATATCAAATTACTTTTCTTATTTGAGAGAGTAATAAGATTTAAATCGCATTTGTGGTTTTCAAATCAATTCAATTTGAGCGTGTCGATTCAGAATCAATTCAAACCGAGCAAATCGATTTACTCGATTCTAATCGAATCTGCTCAGTTTTTCGTCGATTTTGCTCGATTTGAAACGATTCTGAATCGATGAAAATTCTTATTAAGGTTCTCGTTTTAGACCAAATATTCTCATCAAAAAATTCGGAATTGACTGACACCTCACAACTGATGTCAGTTGAGAATTTAGTTTTTTTTGAATTCGGCCGTTAGAAGAATAGATAGTTTTATAACTGTCGGAAAGCAGTTAAGGCCTAATAATTTTGTAGAAAGTATACCTGGGTACTGCGGAATGATGTATGAAATGAGAAGTTATGAAAAAACGGTTTTTTATTTATAAATCCACATCGATGAATATTTCACAATTCCTTTTTTTAAATTTACTACCCCTGTTACATTTTATTTACTAGCAGTATGTAGGTGTATCTAGAAAAAAATGTGCATGCAAACTCGTGCTAGTGAGTTTGTCAGCACTGATTGGCATTTTGAGGTGAAAAACTGCTAAAAAACCGTTTTTCCCCATGCCCCAGGTGCAAAGAGATACACAAGATAATAACACTCTATCATCTAACAACAGTGCCACTAGGCGCAAATCTGTCAAAAGTTCTATCATTGTACGGACAAAATCATCCATTGCGACTCCAGATGATAAAAGTATCAAGGATCATTCTACTATTACATCATCTGCCAACACGACAAATGGTTCTGACAAGAAATCCAATGTAAATCTGAAATTTGTCAAGACGAAGAAGTCAACATCGGTTGTTCCGAATTATTCATTGAATAAAAATATCAAATTATCCAAAATGAAGAAACCATCACAATGTCAATTATTCTGTACATTCTATGCAGAATTTGATGATATTGTGGGACCACAAGTCTGTTTTCAATCTCCTAGGCAATTCATGGACCACGACATTGCTATCTCTACAGAAGAAATTGAGGAATTGCT
>JAAERL010000699.1 GCA_024230435.1 Desulfobacteraceae bacterium | reverse complement strand
ATCGAAGTTTTGATGTGACCAAATATTCATACACATTTTCTATTGAACGAAGTCGATATGGTTGCTTGGGAATAATGAAGAACAGTAAGTGTCAGCCTTTGTTTCCTTTTAGATATTATTTTTTACTAACACCAATTCTTCTTTGTCTCTGCTGCGCAAGAAATCGATCTTTCCTCTATCGCAAGTAAGTTTTCTTTCAATTGTTATATTTAAATCTTGTGGATGGTTACTAATATGATTTAAGTTTTTGTTTGATCTTCTTACGAAAAGAAGGAAAGGTAGAGTTGTTTGTTTATTTATTTAAAATCAGATATGATATGATATGAGAGTAGATTGTATCTAGTGGTCGAGGGAGACCAATAGGAATCTGCGATCAAAGCTTTCTTAAAATATTATTTACATCCAATCTCGACTATAGCATTGTTCTTTATTCTACGTTGCAAACCAAATGATACACACTGAAGCTCTCCATGCAATAGAATGCTTCAATTTTAAAAATCAAATTCAAAAAGTATTTGAAACCCTCCTCTCTCGTTCAGGAACACCTCGGAAAAACACTCGATCACGAACCTAGCGGTGTGCGTCCATTTTGTATACATCGCAAAGACTTTTCATCATATCGTCATCGTAATCTGCTACAGTCATATTTGTCAGGATGCCTGACTTTCTGTATCCAGACGCATGCCCGTCCTTCTTCTTCACGTTTGGATCTGAGCCCAATTCTGCCAATAGATGTGGCACTTGCTGGAAAGGAAATACAGCCACAGCAAATGAAATCTCCAAAACCATGGGCGTAAAATGCACTCCGATCCAAGTACTATTTGTATGCATCAAGTCAACGAAGCATCGCAATGTTTGTCGCGATGTCTCTTTTACACATTCATCCATTAGCTGCTTTCCAATTCCATTATTAGTAGAACCATAGGCACCGGTTGCCTGGCCAATGGCGCTGATAAATCGCTCTACTGGATCTCTTACCACTGCAAATAGAGTGTGGTCATTATCACATGGATAAAACACGTTTTCCTGCTGGTTTGTACTGATCGCCAAGTCTATGGTTGTGATGCGACGAGTAGTAGCCGCCCGCCTGGAGGATAATGAATGATTTCGTCAGCTTCAAAATTGGCCGTGGGAATACCAATCTTTTCTGCAAGCACTTTGAACTTGGATCATATCAGACACGGTCGCTTTGAATTCTCGCGTTGACCTCGGGAACTCGCGCGGATGATGAGGTCGTGGACGGATGCTTTGACGTCCATGTCCTCCTTCAGCTTTTGTTGTGCGATGCTGTAAATGACTCGCGGCGCTGCGATCATATCAATGACACCGCATAGCACAGTCACAAACGACCGAACACCATGCTAGGGAAGGATGTCAGGATGAACACAGAAACAATACCGGTATGTGTACTGTCTTGGGTCACGGAAAAACTGAAAATACACATCTGTGTTTCTGTATTGTATGAATATGACATGTTGAGTTGGGAGGACGTGTACGTGTACCGGTACACTGGAAGTTGAACGATTTTCGATTTCTTTGAAAAATATCCCAAAACTGAGGGGTTCAATATTTATTGACCCCAGATGGAAACGATAGAAATGTTGATTTTGAACTCGTATGGTCGGTACCAGATACCGTATCATCTTAAAGAAGAGTGATCCCTTTGTTTTGATCTCCTGCTCTTAGATACACTAATGTACTAAAAATCATGCCACGTTTAATAATGGAAATTCTTATTCGGACTATAATCGAAGCTGAAAAGATTGATGACAGAGCTTGTTGATCCGATGGAAATACAATTGATGCTGGACCAGAATCAGAGTGATGGCAAAGAACCGCATAATGATCAAACGCATTTCGCAGTCACAGTCGAAATCGCGGCACAAAAGGCAGCAATCGAGGTGTCGTCCGCATAAAATCAAGAACTTGTTGCCGAGGACCTTGTTGTTGTGACTGCTAGAAAACACCATCGCTCATCCCCAGACCAGGTTCATACACTAGCTGGAACCGATGAAACGACAAACACTTGCATGGTTTATAAAGATGGTGACAACGATGCTGTAGTTGAACAAAAAAGAAAGGCCAAGAAACGAATGATGAGGCTCAGCAGTGTAAGATGACGAAAAATGACAAGTCCTCGAAAGAAGCTTCTTTTTCGCAGGTGCCGACATCGAACTCTAGTAGACCAAGAGGACTAGGAACCAATATGTTTTTCAGGGCAATTGTTCCAGCTTCGTAAATTCTTGGTCATTTTGATTTTGATCACTAGAACGTGCTTCAAGCATTGACATGGTGCCGGCTTCCTTCTTATTTGATCCTAACGAAGCAGTAAAGCCCAAGCCATCCTCTTTGAGTTATATTTACAATTGATTCCTTCACGTTCAAACTCCAAGCCCTTGATAAGCAATTTTCATGCGAATATTCTAAATGTTATCATAAGATGATTTCCTTTCGAACCGCGTATTTGTTGAGTCCTGTCAGTCTTCGAATTAAATATGTTACTAATCAAAATACTAATCAAAACTGTGCAAATTAAAAAAATGGATCTTAATTTGGGTATCAATAGCGTTGCACCGATAACATCGCTATCTTTATGTTCTTCTCTGTGGTGTCAACTTCTCCATGTTGGATCATCTTGACTCCTATCTTTGCCTACTTGTTCATTGTAAACTTTCAGAGACTGGAGATCTTCAGTCGTGTCTGAACTCTTTGCTCACTATTTGTAAAGTTATCAATAATTATATTTTTCAATTTTATCGCGATGAAATTACGAGCAAAATTGCATGGTTTATCTTGGAGTTATTTCTCCACATGGGTAAAAAATGCATGAAATTCATGATTTTTTTCCTGCGTAGGGATCGCTCTTTTCCTATCTTATTGACTATTTTGCTGCCTAGGTGCACTCTGTGACAATAACAATTGTCATATTCCTGAATCGATTACAAATAATAATTTCTCTCGTAAATGCAAATTCTGGACGGTTTTGGCGCATCATGTCTGTCAAATGCAAATACTACGGCGAATAGTGCATTTTAGCGGATGGTTTTAGAGCATTGGTCCTTATCTTGGTTCTGTGACTTTTTAAAAGTGTCAACATATGTTTCCCGCAAAATTTTGTCGGAATCATTTTGGATCAAATCTAGAAATGAACCAAAAAAACGTTTGTCAAATCTGAGACGACTGTGAACGCAAAAAGGTGGTGAACTCATGTGCTCAGTTATATTCGATTCGATCGAAATAATTGCCTAAAGTGAGAAAAAGTTATGAATACCATGAGTATTCTTGCGTTCACCCACCTCGCTGGTTCCGAAAGGAATGCCAGTGATTTGGAAGGGCCCGGAGGCATCGCCGAAGGGTATCATTCTCGTGACAGACCAAGCAGGGTATCATCCCGGATGGAACTGCTTGCTCCTCATGAGAACTTATCGTCCGATGAGACGAGTAACATTTTGATTCCTGGGTAAGTGCTGGTGGCGACGATGAATACCTTTCTTTTAGACAGCCATCTCTCTAACCT
>JAAERL010000698.1 GCA_024230435.1 Desulfobacteraceae bacterium | reverse complement strand
AGTGATTATTGTGGATATTTGTATTGTTGTTTGTTACATGATAATTTATACATATATATTATATATATTATTTTAGCGCTACTCAAATGAGTATAGCGAATTATCGTTTTTGTGTTTAGTTTTAAATCAGCTGTGCTGAATACTAAAAAACATTTCGTTGAGATATTCATTTACATATATCTAAGCATCGAAGGATACTTTTGCGTAGTATCGAAGGATACTTCCGCGTCGAAGGTTAATATTATTAACCCCCGCTAAAATGTTTTCGCGAGTTGTGATCAAATCACGAACTTTCTTTTTTTGTGTCTCATTAATCAGATGGTCATTTGCAAGGTAGGCTTAATAGGTACGACGTACATCGTAGGTACCAAGCACTTGCTTTACAGGCTCACGTACAGCTTTTTTATTGTAAAAGCCTGTACGTCCTGGCTTTTCGCTTGTACGTTACCTAGATAGGCAGGGATGTACGTACGTGCGAATGCCTCCTGCACCACGCTTACCTACATGATATGGAGATCATCGGGTAACGCGGCAAGACTTTAGACGGTTGAAAATCCTTTATTTTGGACTTCTCAGGATACAAATGACCATTTAAGTTGGTTAGACTTATGAAATTAATCAGTCATTTGTTCCTTTACGTACTTATTATCGTCTTTCGACGTAGGTACGGATACTTACCCATGCGCTCGCTATTTCGTAAGAAATGAACAATAGCTTACAAGGCGATGGGATTTTATTGTCGATGGAAAATTTGCGCTCGTCCTCGGACGGCCATTTCGCTCCTCGCAAGCATGATAGTTTGCGAGGTGACAATTGTGGTTACGATACTGGAGCATGCGCTCGTGCAGTATATGTTTATTTGATTGCATTAATAAATTAAATGAATCAATTGTTTTACAGTGACATTTTTTTATTTTAATTGCAGTATGATTTTTTTGACTAGATTCCCTTACTTTACGTAGGGATCAATAGCTCTGCACAATTTCGGCGCGTGCTTTGGCACGGCCCAATCGCTCCAATCGCCGCGGTGATTCCGCTTTGGTGTTGGTTGATTGTTGTATTTTTTGTGCAGTGTTTATCACTGTATATCTCAGCGTTCATCGCTCGTTTTTAGAAACGGCGTTCATCGCACGTATCTCTTTTGTTTTTTTCGCACAGCGTTCTCGCTTATCCCGAGACGGCATCAATCGCTCGTCTCTTCGATCCCCGGGATGGCGTTCATCGCACTTCCCTTTTTGAATCGGCATCACGTTCGGCGGGACGAAGTTCAACCCGCGTCCCGTCCGAATTTGAGAGACGGCGT
>JAAERL010000697.1 GCA_024230435.1 Desulfobacteraceae bacterium | reverse complement strand
TTTTATAACAAAACCTTTGTCCGCTGCTATTTTTTTCAAAAGAGACTTCAACCTTTTCTCGATGGCTCCGGTAAGCACTTTCCGGCGGTATTTTACGCACCATACGAAGTGATAATTCACATTATAAACCGCAGTTCGAGCGTATAAATATTCAGGCAAACATATAGTTTGTCGAAAAAAAAATAGTTATAATACTACATATAGTGCAAATAGCAAAAGACATTCAGCGATTCATCCAGCAATAAATTACCGGGAATTCTCACTGGATAATCTTAAAAGGGTTTCCCCTCAAATCATATATTGAAAATATAGTCAAGCGCTATTTACCTGTTATATATTATAATAACAGGAAGTTAAATCTCCCCTCATTTTGCATATAAAAAATTTATTTTCGTCCCCATTTTACCCCGGGTACATACGTTCGTATTAAAAACGTGTCCTGATTTTTTGCCATTTTTTTTATTTTATCGAATTGAAGAACGTAAGTCGACCTGATAAAATCATACCATAAATACAGATTAATATAATAAATTAAGGAGTTAACCATGGTTAAGCGTTTTAGCGCTCATCTACGTGAAGCGATGATTTACCGACGGCAGACGAAACTGCCCAATGTCGTCTTGATTTTCTCTATCGTAACTACTTGCATACTGGCATATATCCTCCTGGCCCTGATTGCCATTCCATCGGATGCACCACGTGAATTCAACTTTATAAGCGAAAAAGGGGCAATAACGGTGTTGTCAGCTATCCTTCTATCAATGGCGAGCGCCTTTTCTATGGCCTCACTGATGATGCTTGTTCGAGCAAAAGATCGACACATTTGGTTATGGATAATAATGACTTTTGGTTTCGCCTTTTTAGCGTTTGACGAATTGCTGCAATTTCACGAACGTGCAGGTAGAATTCTCGATAACTACATAGGCCCGGGCATGTTTAGAACCTGGGATGATGTAGTTGTAATTCTCTACGGCGTCATTGCATTACCGATTATGGTTGCCCTTTTGCCAAATTTAATACGATTCCGAATGGTTATAGAAATATTTGCCGTTTCGTTCCTGTTCTATGGAATTCATACACTGATTGATTCAACTCAAGAACCAAGAACCACGATGTCGGTGATTCTGGAAGAATCAGCCAAGCTTTTTTCGGTAGAGTTTTTAGCAATTGGTGCATTTGTTGGCTATTTAGGAATAGTGTGGAATTTCGCCCCTTCTGATGGAAGGAGCAATGATGAATAAAAAAGTTTATCTATGGAGAGAGCAATGATGAGTACTGGATGGGGACAGGTCAATTACGTCTTTTCATCATAGGTGATTTCAGCTTCAGTGGTGCGAATATGCGTATCGTTAAATTGGGGTGGGTCGTGGTTTTACGGTTTCCCGCAATCCAAGGTATTTCAATATCTTTTTGATGAGCTGGTCATCTTCGATAAGGCGATTGGCGGAAAAGAATATACCAGATTGAGCTTCGATTTTTTTTCGTATTCAAGGCGCGCCAAAGTTTTGCTGATCAGTTTGCATACTT
>JAAERL010000696.1 GCA_024230435.1 Desulfobacteraceae bacterium | reverse complement strand
GGGGATTATCCTGTCTCATCTTTTTTCTCGTCCTATAGAACCATCCCTCCAAACGCTTTTTGTCCACGCTTATTTCTTCCATGATCTGCTGTTTTTGTTGTAACGAAGGCATTAAATTGTTTTTATTCTCAGGTCGAGAAATCCAGGATTGCATAAATGTATTTAGTTCCGCCGATGTTGGTTTCAACTCGGCATTGCTTTTCTTTGGAGGAACTGCGGTTGATGGTGCTCCATTCTCCGATTTTACAGCCGCTCCATTTGTAGGCTTTGCTGTCGCAGTTGAAATCATAGGAAGTAATTGATTTCTATCGGTGGTCGATTGCGCTGTTGGAGCGTCATTTGAATTGATCTGATTGCCGTTTTGGGACGACGCGTCAATTTTACCCGTAGCATCCGAAGCAGGTTTAGGCTGTCCTAATTCTTGTTGCGATGTATCACCATTTTGCGATATGCTTGGCGACCGACGTCTTTTCAAGGATGAAAATGGTTTGGCATACATATTTTCACTAGCATCATCCCATCGTGGTTTGTTTGGTGTACGATCTTCAACTTTTTCCTTCTTCTGTTCGTCCTTCTTCTTCTTTTCAGCCGCTTTCGGCGGAGGAACAAAAACATTACCAACTTTGACCTTTACTTTCACATCAGTCCCAGTTGATGATAATGTAGCAAACATCGTTGCACCATTTCCCAAGGATGGAGCTTTGCGTTTGGTCGGTTGCTT
>JAAERL010000695.1 GCA_024230435.1 Desulfobacteraceae bacterium | reverse complement strand
CCATCTTGTATGTCTTTTTTCCCGTCTTGTGCGTTATGCCAAAGCCCGAATACGTAAAGTATGCAAACTGATCATCAATCTTTGGCGCGCCTTGAATACGAAAAAAAATCGAAGCTCAATCTGGTATATTCTTTTCCGCCAGTCGCCTAACATTTTGCCGAAATGGAAACTATACAATTTGTTCTTGAAAATTCAATGCCGGTATGGTTTTTTTGAACAAATTTTATATGTATATATAAAATGGTGTGGTTTGCAAAAATGCGGCACTTTGCACCAATAAAATTTTGGAGGACCAAAATGTTCAACATTGTCAAACGTGAAGAGATGGCCGAAGGCACAGTGATTTTAAACGAAATTCAAGCGCCGTTGATCGCTGCTAAAGCCAAGCCTGGGCAATTTGTTATACTCAAGGCTAATGAGGATGGCGAACGTATTCCCCTGACCATGGCGGATACAAACCCTGAAAAAGGAACAATTACCATTATATACATGGTGGTTGGCAAATCAACCGCTCTTTTCAAGGATCTAAAAGTGGGGCAGGGATATCAGGATGTCATCGGGCCTTTGGGCAAACCCACCCATATTGAAAAAACCGGTAAGGTATTGTGTGTGGGCGGAGGAACCGGCGTTGCTGTGTTGCATCCCATAACCAGAGCGATGAAAGAGGCCGGCAATCACGTAATTTGTGTTATCGGGTCCCGAAACAAGGGCCTTTTAATTTTGGAAGATAAAATGAAGTCCGCTTCACATGATCTGCGGATTTGCACGGATGACGGCTCATACGGCCATCATGGTTTTGTTACGGATATAGTGAAAGAGGTTTTGGAAAAACAAAGCATTAAACAGGTGGTGGCTATTGGCCCGGTTCCCATGATGAAAGCGGTCTGTAATATTACAAAGCAATTCAATATCCCCACGCTTGTCAGTCTCAATCCAATCATGATTGATGGTACCGGCATGTGCGGCGGCTGCAGGGTTACCGTTGGCAATGAAACAAAATTTGCCTGCGTTGACGGCCCTGAGTTTGACGGTCTTCAGGTTAATTTCGATGAACTTACGCTACGGTTGAAAGCCTATTGTGACGAGGAAAAAAACTGCTATGAGGATTACTGCCGTCTTACTGATTAGGTTGTTGAATAAAGAGATGATTTACATCGAGTCTGATGCCGGAACAAGCTGTTTAGGAGGAAGTTATGCCGAATAAGAAAAAAAAGGCCGCTCGAGTACCAATGCCCGAGCAGGCCCCGGAAATACGAAAAAGAAATTTTGAAGAAGTACCAACGGGTTATACTGTCAAAATGGCCCAGCAAGAGGCGGCCCGCTGCCTTCAATGTAAAAAACCCGCATGCGTTGACGGCTGCCCGGTTGAGGTGGATATTCCCGGTTTTATCAACTTGCTTACCGAGGGGGATTTAACCGCCGCCATTCGTCATATCTGGTCCACTAATGCTTTGCCTGCGGTTTGCGGGAGGGTTTGCCCCCAGGAAATTCAATGTGAAGGAAAATGTATTCTTGCCAAAAGGGGAGAAGCCGTCGCCATTGGCAACCTGGAACGTTTCTGTGCGGATTATGAGCGCGAAAACGGAACCGGCGCATTGCCTCCTACACAAGCTCGCACCGGCAAGAAGGTGGCCGTGGTAGGTTCGGGGCCTTCGGGGTTGACCGTTGCGGGTGATCTGATTATCAAGGGCCACGATGTCACCATCATGGAAGCCTTTCATAAACCCGGCGGAGTGCTGGTTTATGGTATTCCGGAGTTTCGTCTGCCTAAAGAGATTGTTGCTCAGGAAGTTAATTTTTTAGAGCGGCTGGGTGTCAAGGTTGAATGCAATATGGTGGCTGGCCGTACTGTCAGTCTCGATGAATTGTTCGAGCAAGGATACGGTGCCATCTACCTTGGCGTTGGCGCTGGTTTGCCGAGTTTTATGAATATACCCGGAGAAAATCTCATCGGCATTCTTTCCGCAAATGAATATTTAACCCGCGCAAACCTGATGAAAGCTTACAAGTTTCCTGAAGTGGACACACCCATTCCCATGGGCAAAAAGGTCTGTGTGCTTGGCGCCGGTAATGTCGCCATGGACGCTGCACGCACGGCCATGCGTCTTGGCGCGGAACAGGTGCGTATCGTTTACCGCCGATCACGAGATGAAATGCCGGCCCGGAAGGCTGAAATTCACCATGCCGAAGAAGAAGGCATCGAGATGTTTCTGCTTACCAATCCTGTACGATATATCGGGGATGAAAGCGGCCGCTTGACAGCAATGGAATGTATCAAGATGGAGTTGGGCGAACCCGATGATTCCGGGCGGAGGCGCCCGGTTGCCATCAAGGGCTCCGAGTTCGAGATGGAAACCGATCTGGTCATCGTAGCCGTAGGATCGGGAGCCAACCCGCTACTGACCAAAAGTACACCGGATCTTGCGTTAAATAAGTGGGGCTATATCGAAGCCGATCTCGAAACAGGAAAAACCTCCAAAAAAGGTGTCTGGGCTGGCGGTGACATTGTTACAGGCGCAGCTACCGTTATTCTGGCCATGGGGGCCGGGCGGGTGGCCGCCAATTCCATTCATAAATACCTGACCTGGGGATGGTAATGCTTAGGCGATTTGTGTTGAATAATATATCATCTATCATGTCTTTTTTCCCGTCTTGTGCGTTATGCCAAAGCCCGAATACGTAAAGTATGCAAACTGATCAGCAAAACTTTGGCGCGCCTTGAATACGAAAAAAAATCGAAGCTCAATCTGGTATATTCTTTTCCGCCAATCGCCTTAATTAACCTGAAATTTTAAATCAATCTGTAAAAGCCGGCCGATTCTTATAATCGATCGGCTTTTTTTATGAAAATACCACTCATCGCAAATTACTTGGACGAAAAATTCAAAAAAGTAATGAAAAAAATTGACATGGCAAATATGGTGTTTATTATTATTTCAAAGACGAAGGAAAATAAACGTCCGATCAAAACCATAACCATTTTGAGGAGGTATTGTCATGCAACTTATGCGATGGAGCCCAATGAGGGATGTTTTTAAAATAGGAAATGATTTTGACAGTATTTTTAATAACTTTTTTGCACCAGATACCGAATATGCCAGCAAGACGGCTGAATGGAATCCGGCGGTGGATATTTATGAAAACGAAGATACATATGTAATCAAAGCAGAGCTGCCCGGGATGAAAAAGGACGAAATTACCATAGATGTAAAAGAGCGCAAATTGATATTGAAGGGTGAGCGTCAATCAGAAAATGAGGAAAAGAAAGAAAAATACCACTATAAAGAACGGATATATGGAAAATTTCAACGGATTTTTATACTGCCTCAGGAAACGAATCCTGAAACAATTAATGCTGAATACAAAGACGGCGTGCTGAAAGTTCAGATTCCCAAGCCACAAGAGCCCAAACCCAAACAGATAGCCATTCACTAACTCGCTTGCTCGCAGGATCGTATCGGGGGTCCATCATGCCGGCCGGGACAAGCAACTATTCCCGGCCGGTAAAGTCATTTGTTTATTGGATGAGTTAATCCAGGTTCCCGATTATTTATATAGTGACTACCATTTATATTGTGACTGCTGCCGGCAATAAATTACCGGGAATTCTCGCTGGATAATCTTAAGGCGATTTGTGTTAAATAATATACCATCTTGCATGTCTTTTTTTTGCGTCTTGTGTGTTATGCCAAAGGTGCGAATACGTTTAGTATGCAAACTTTGGCGCACCTTGAAGACGAAAAAAAATCGAAGCCCAATATGGTATATTCTTTTCCGCCAATCGCCTAAAACCAGGCTAAAGAACCAATGAAACATTCTGCATTCCCGGAACTGCCTTCCACGGACACGATAACGCCGCCAGGGGTGGAATCGTTGTTTTGAACAATGGGATCAAAAAGATAGGCATCGCAGTGCCCACCGGAGGCTGTAGTAAAATAAGCAGACCCGGTAAAATCAAAAACGATGTGATTGTAAGGATCGGATACACCTGCTTCGATGTAACCGTAAAAGTGGCCGGTAAACTCACCATGCGCGGTAGCGGAAAACGCGGAATTGGGACCCCAGGCCCAAAAATCGGCATAACTGCAACCGCCTTCCAAAACAAACAATTCGTAATTAATCCAACCCAAATGGTCTTCAACCGCCAGTTCAACAACGATATCCTCGTAGGTGTCATTGAAAAATAAAATCTGTCTGTTTACATCGGCAAAACTGATCGTAGCGCTGAATACAAAAACCAGCAAAATAGTTGATAAGCTTTGTAATTTTTTCATAACCGCGTCCATATAAATTTGGCCTTTTGGCATAACGGCTTATCCGGTTTGGATAAACCGTTTTTCAATGGGCCTGGTTAATTGCTCTGTAATTAATGGACGGCGGACTTTAATAAAAAGTTTACAAAGCTATTGAAACATTATCAGGTATTGGCCATAGCCTTGTTTTTTCAGCTCTGAGCTGGGAATGAACCTGAGTGCTGCAGAGTTAATGCAGTAGCGCAATCGCTTTGGCGCTGGACCATCGTTAAATACATGGCCCAGATGGCTGTCCCCGAATTTGCTGCGCACCTCCGTACGGGTCATGAAAAAACCCAGGTCTGTTTTTTCAACGATGTGTTCAGTCTCCAGTGGCTGAGTAAAACTGGGCCAGCCGGTTCCTGAGTCATATTTATGGGTTGAGCTGAACAATGGTTCACCGGATACAATGTCAACATAGATACCTTGCTCATAATTATTCCAATACTGATTATCAAAGGCCGGCTCGGTCCCATTTTCCCGTACCACCTTGTATTGCATTGGAGTTAAATGTTTTTTCAACGTGGCTTCATCGGGCTTAATGTATTTTTTTTCTTTAACCTCTGAACCGGCGGTTTTATTTTTACCGCCAGTTTCCTTCCAGGTCTTTTTCAGAAAACTGTCGCGCCCCGATCCTGCACGATACCATTTATAGCGGATCGGATTTTTACGGTAATAGTCTTGGTGATAATCTTCCGCGGGATAAAATTGTCCAAGGGACAAAACCGGCGTAACAATCGGTTGCGTAAACCGGCCTGAAGCCGCCAGTGCTTGCTTGGAGGCTTGCGCCAATCGATGTTGTGTTTCATTGGCTGCGAAAATTGCGCTGCGATATTGCGGGCCCCGATCAACAAACTGGCCGCCATCATCCGTAGGGTCCACATGCCGCCAGAAAATTTCCAGAAGATGTTTATAGGTGACCCGTAAAGGGTCGTAAACCACTTTAACGGCCTCGAAGTGATTCGTACCGCCTTTGGAAACCTCTTTATATGTGGCGCTTTTCAAATCGCCGCCCGTATAGCCGGATATCACATCCACCACACCGGGTACTTTTTCATAATCCGATTCTACGCACCAGAAACAACCGCCTGCAAAAACAGCGGATTGGGTTTGAGGATGGGATTTTTTATCATCAGTGTTTTTTTCCATACCGATGCTGTGATCATAACCCATCAGCACTGCGCTAAAAACTAACAGTAGAATACTTTTTTTCATATGCCACCTCCGCGAGTGGTTTTTTAACCGGTTTTTTTGAATTGTCCGATCTGGAGTGTCAGTTCGATGAACAGACTTTGAAACCAAATATCCAAATAATAAGACAGGATTTGGAAAAGGTCTAAAAAGTCTTTAAAAAAATATAAAACCGGCAGGCTTCCAAGCCTCTTATAAAAAAGCCCGGAAAATCCCATGATAAAACATTACGGATTGGGATGTTATATTTTGAACGTGGTGAGAAAGATAAAAAGACTTCTGAATTACCGTTATTCCCCCCCGGTGTCTCACAGTTTTAAAAGTCTTTTTTTAAATCATTCGAAGACCACCGACAGAAAAGATGCACGCATAACCAAGAAGTCTTTTTTACACGCGATTAGTTGGTTGCTCTTGTCGTAATTTATAAAAATTTATTATTTAAATTGTAACAAATATTAACTTGCGGCGCCATAACTTTATAAAAATAAGTGTTCGCATGTGCTGTGCTGTGTGTTCAATTTTGTTTTAAAACAAAATGTTATCGGGTATTTTGGATATTTTTGTACGGGCCGTGCCAGGAACAACGCTGACAGAAAATTTCGTTTTCACCGGTTAGTTCGGGTGTATTTGAAACCGTGCCGTCAAAGATAATTTGGCCGCCTTTTGACGTAAACTCATATGTTTCAAATTCGTCAACCGAGTCTTTGACATAAAATTGCTTTGATTTGCATATTGGACAGCTCATTATTGAAGCTCCATGGATTTGAAAAAAGGCGGTATACCTTTTTATTAGCATACCGTCTTTTGGTTACCGGTTATTTTTGTGACTGCTCCCGGTAATAAATTGCCGGACATCTAAGCGCCTTGCATGGGAACTTTAACATATTGATTATTTTGAGTATCAGTGCCTATGTTCACTTTGCAAGAGCAATCTTTTTACACTATTGCCAAATGTTAATGCCGAACAGGAAGTATTCAAGCATAGCCGTTAATTTTATTTTCCTTATATGAATTAAAATGTTATAGGCAGCTTGTTTAATTTTAAAGGCAATAATAATGTGGCAAACTTTTTTTCGAAAAAGGAAAAATATAATACTAGCCAGTGCCAGCGGACTTGCGCTCGCACTTGCTTTTCCCAAGACCGGTTTTGGCTGGCTGGCTTGGATCTCCCTGGCGCCCCTGTTATTGGCTCTACGTCAATCCGGCGCAAAGGGCGGTTTTTGGACTGGATTTATCAGCGGCCTGATACACCATCTGGTCTTGCTTTCATGGACAGTGCATACCATGCATGTTTATGGTTACCTGCCTTTTTATCTTTGCGTTGGCATTCTGGTGCTATTTGCCACGTGCATGGCTTTGTACTGGGCGATTTTCGGGGCTGCAGTGGCCTGGGGATGCGATGATCCAATACATTTGATGTGGTTTGCTCCGGCCGCCTGGGTTGGCCTTGAGCTGCTCCGGACCTGGTTGTTCACCGGATTTCCCTGGGAGCTTTTGGGATATAGTCAGTATAAATACACATGGTTGATTCAATTTGCTGATATTTTTGGTGTTTATGGGGTTTCTGCGCTGATCGCCGGAGTAAACACAGCGTTGTTTCTTTGTATTTTACACTGGCTCAAGGTTCCGTGGAAAACACACCGGCTGCAAGGACGCGTTGCGGCAATATCAGGTATAGTGTGGCTTGCTGTGTTTGTGTTCGCCTGCGGGTACTCGATGTTGCGGATAAATACGCTGGACGCTGCTATAGATGCTGCAGGAAGGGACTCCAAAACATGGAAGGTGTCTGTGATTCAAGGCAACATAGATCAAGGGGAAAAATGGGATTCGAGTTTTCAAAAGTTCACGGTTGAAAAGTACCGGAAGCTTTCCCTTGACGCTGCCGCCCTGAAGCCGGACCTGTTGATTTGGCCTGAAGCGGCGACACCATTTTTTTTGTTTGATGACCTCATGTTCACCCAGATGGTTCTGGAAAACGTAAAAAAGACCAAAATTGCCTATCTGATAGGAACCCCTTCTTTTGAACATAAGGATTCAGAGTATACTTATTACAACAGCGCTTTTTTAGTTTCACCGCAGGGAAAATCTTTAGGCCGGTATGATAAAGTGAAACTCGTGCCTTTTGGAGAGTATGTACCGTTGAAATGGCTGCTCCCATTTGTCAATAAATTGATATCGTTAGAAGGCGAATTTAGTACAGGCCAACGCGGCGACACGTTAAACTTGATGCAGCATAAAATAGGTACACTGGTTTGCTATGAGACGATTTTTCCCAACCTGGCCCGCGCCATGGTAAAAAACGGCGCACACCTGCTTGTCAATATTACAAATGATGCCTGGTTCGGGCAAACCAGTGCGGCATATCAACATTTTTCCATGACGATATTCAGGGCTATTGAAAATCGCCGTCCACTGGCCAGAGCGGCCAACACGGGTATTAGCGGGTTTATCGATCCATGCGGAAGGGTGATTTCCAATACGGATATTTTTGTTGATGCAACTGATACTGCGCAATTGCCCTTGTTGGAGATCACAACGCGTTATACCCAATGGGGGGATTGGCCAATTATTGTGCTTTCATTCGGATCAATCGTGTTGTTCGCAATGATCACAGTTGCCAAAACACGTCGATGTGCTGCTTAGAGCCTATTTTTAAAAAACGTAATTCCAGTTGATCATTAATTAGAAGTTTGTCAATAATAAGAGCAATGGAAGATGTAAATCGCTTTATCCTTCTTGTCTTTGAATCGGTTTTCGTATGTTACGAAAATGTTTACAGGCAATGAGATCGCGTCCAGTGGCGCGTTTTGAAAAAAAATCGGAAGCCGTTGAAATTACGGATAACTTGCGGCTTTGACGAGCCTGAAAATTGAATTGCCCACAAGCAGTTTTATAATGTATTGAATATATTGGAGGCAAACATGACCTTTGTAGATACCAAACAAACGTTAAAACAACTGAAAGTCCAACTTACTCAACTCAGAGACTGTCTTTGACCTTTCCAGCCAAAAAAAACGGTTGCAGGAAATTGAAATTCAAATAGCTAAAGACGGTTTTTGGGATGATCCGGAAACCGCAGCCGCCATTTTGAAAAAAAGAACCGTTCTTACTGGTCGGATCGATGCCTATAACGAGCTGTTTTCCGATGTCGAAGAAACAGAGCTATTGCTTAGCATGGCTATTGAGGAGCAGGACGAACAGGCGCTTCAAGAGGCGCAGGACCAGGCGGGTATCCTGGAAAAACGGACTCATACGTTTTCCATTGACATGACGCTGGATGGAGAAACGGACTCGAACAGCGCCATTGTTTCCATCAATGCTGGCGCGGGGGGAACCGATGCCCAGGACTGGGCTGAAATGATGTTCAGGATGTATTTGCGTTGGGCCGAACAGCGTTCCTATAAAACGGAAATTATTGAATTGCAGCCTGGAGACGAAGCCGGGATTAAAGGGGCTACGTTTAATGTAAAGGGGCCGTATGCTTTCGGTTATCTAAAAACGGAAATCGGAGTTCATCGATTAGTTCGTATTTCACCATTTAACGCCAGCGGAAAACGGCAGACCTCATTTGCATCAATTTTTGTATACCCTGAAATTGAAAAAGAAATTGTTGTTGATATTGATGAAAAAGATCTGCGTATCGACACTTACCGGGCCAGCGGAGCAGGTGGACAGCACGTAAACAAGACCTCCAGCGCGGTTCGCATCACCCATATTCCCACGGGTATCGCCGTACAGTGTCAGCAGGAGAAATCCCAGCACCGCAACAAGGACCTGGCGATGAAAGTTCTCAGATCCAGGCTTTATCAGCGCGAAAAAGATAAACAAGATGAAGAATTGCAGCAATTGCATGATAATAAGGAAAATATCGCCTGGGGAAATCAAATTCGGTCTTATGTGCTGCATCCTTACCAAATGGTAAAGGACCATAGGACCAATCTGGAAGTGGGCAATGTCAACAGTGTGCTTGACGGCTGCCTGGATTCGTTCATAGAGGGAGTTTTGCTGGCCGGGAAAAAATAGCCCGCACAGCCGGTGAGTGTAAAACTGAATTTCATATGGTTGATCCCCTGAAAATCATTCATTTGTATTACAAACCCAAAACTGCCCTTGCCAGCGCTTTGCTCAGTCACAGCCGCCTGGTAAGGGACAAGGCTTTAGCCGTGGCCGGAAGCGTTCCGGAATTAAGACCGGATACACAGTTTATCGCAGAGGCGGCCATGCTGCATGATTTAGGCATCTATAAAACAACAGCGCCCGGGATTCATTGCCGGGGCTCTTTGCCTTACATTTGCCATGGGATTATCGGCAGTGAAATTCTGGAAGGTTTTGGGCTCAAGCGTCATGCCAAAGTATGTGAACGCCATATCGGGGCCGGACTGACAGCTTTGGATATACGAGAACAAAAACTTGCCCTGCCCTTAAGGGATATGCAACCGGTTTCGATAGAAGAGCAAATCATTTGTTATGCTGATAAATTTTATTCAAAATCCTCCGGTACCAAGCAATTGTCCATAAAAACCATTGTTGCTGAATTGATCCCGTTTGGCCGGGACAAGGTTTGCCGGTTTTTAAGTTGGCACGAAAGATTCAACATATGAGCAGTGGGGCAATGACCCGAATAGACAACGTTTTACGTTTTTATTTTATTACGGATGAAGACGCCGCAAATCTTACACCGGTAAAACAGGTTCGAATTGTATTAGAAGCCGGGGCCACGATGGTGCAGTACCGCAACAAACGCTTTGGGTTGCCTTTTTACCAGGAAGTGATTCAAATTCGCAACCTTTGCCAATCATATAATGTCCCGTTTATGATCAATGATAATGTTCTTCTGGCAAAGGCCACAGGTGCTGACGGGGTACACTTGGGCCAACAAGACGATTCACCCGGTCTGGCTCGCCAGATCCTTGGACCGCAGGCTATCATCGGCTTGTCAGTATCCACGCCGCAAGAGCTGAATCAATCCGATACTTATGGCTGTAATTATCTCGGATCGGGTCCCGTTTTCAAAACCCTGACCAAATCAGATGCAAAACCCGTCCGGTCATTGGAAGGATTAAAAGAAGTTGCCGGGCAGGCATCTTTACCGGTCGTGGCCATTGGCGGAATTTGCGCCTCGAATGCCGCAGATTGTTTTGCCTGGGGAGCTGCGGGTGTTGCTGTTATCAGCGCGATTACACGCTCTGATGATCCGGCAAAGGCGGCGCGGGAATTGGCCGATGTTTGTTACGGAAAATAACTTTAAAAATAGTGCCTGCCGGCGAAACAGTAAAATTTGTTATAGACCGGGGCGTGAGAAAAATTTTACCACAGGCATCTGATTAATATGCCCAGGACTTGATATTGCGAGGATAAAATTTTTCGCACGAAACGAAGATACCGGTCAAATTCGCCATTTCGCCGATGGCAGTAAATAAGGAGGCCCCAATGTTTTGTCCCCAATGCAAAACCGAATACCGTGATGGCTTTTCAACCTGTTCGGATTGCGGTGAATCCCTGGTTGCTTCTTTGCCCGAGGATCCGGACACGCAATTCGTTGACTATGAAGAAATCATGCGCACATATAATCCCGCGGATATTGCCATCATAAAAAGCATCCTGGACGCGGAAAATATAACCTACTATTTCCAGGGTGAGCACCTGGTTCTCAGGCCCATGGGAGATGCCGCCAAACTAATGGTGGCCAAGCAAGATGCGGAAAATGTAAGGGAGCTTATCAGCGACCTGAATTTTTCCTACACGGAAACCAGTGCTAGAACAGAAGAAAATAATGAAAAAAACAACGGTGAAAATGATGAATAATTTAAAACATACGCCGCCCATCGCCTTGACTATCGCAGGTTCGGACAGTTCCGGCGGGGCTGGCATTCAAGCGGATATAAAAACGTTTCAGGCCCTGGGAGTTTATGCAATGAGCGCGGTTACCGCTGTGACCGTTCAAAATACTCAAAAGGTCTATGCTGTTCAGGAGATCGATGCTCAAATTGTGCATGACCAGATTGCCTGCCTGTTTGAAGACAGCGTCATTCATGCTGTGAAAATCGGTATGGTGTCGAGCAAGACTATAGCCGAGGCCATTTGCGAAGCCCTGAAAAAAGCCGAACCAGCGAACGTCGTGCTCGATCCGGTGATGGTTTCCAAAAGCGGGTATCGTCTTTTGAAACCGGAAGCCCGTCAAGCCTTGGTTGACTTATTGTTCCCGTTGGCCAGTGTGGTTACTCCGAATATCTACGAAGTGGAAGTACTACAGGAACAAAAAATTATTACTGTGGAAGATATGAAAGACGCCGCCAGGCGAATCCACGATATGGGAGTCGCCAACGTAGTTGTCAAAGGCGGCCATCTCGGCGGAAGCCAGGCCATTGATGTTGTATATGATGGAGAAACTTTCGAAGAGCTGAATTATCCGCGAATTTCAACATTGAATACCCATGGCACCGGATGTACCTTTTCATCCGCCATTACCGCTTTTCTTGCAAAGGACTTTTCTTTTCCACAGGCAGTTAAGCAGGCAAAGCAATATATTAGCGGCGCTATCTCCAACTCCCTGAATATCGGTAAAGGACAGGGTCCCACAAACCACTACTATATTTACAGAGGGCGGGTCTGCTCTTAGAGCCTGTTTTGGAAATAAGGCTATTGTTTTGCGCCAATCGCCTTAAAAAAAGGGCGGATAATTTTCATCCGCCCGTATATTCAGGTCTGAGAGGTTACTCTGGCGATTTAACTCCAGGGATTATCCGGGCACATCAATACCCGGGTCACGCCCTAAATTTTCATCCTTGTTTTCACATTCAAAATTTTTGCCGCTGGTATCTGCGTGCCCGGGCTCTTTGTCTTTACCGGTTTCAACGTAATCTTGTATTTTATCCGAATCTTTTATGGTAAACCTCTTTGTTTTTTTTCTGTTTTCATGCTGCCTGAACATAATTTTAACACAAAAGGCCAAATGGCAATGTTAATAAATATGCGGATAAATGGCAGGTTAAAACCGCCATTTTCTACCATCTTTTCTACCGGCTGCCACGTTTCAAGGTTGAGTCGGCTTCTGTGTTTCGCACATTGGCTGATTCCCGGATAGGCAATGCTTTTTAAGGTAAAAGCGGCTTTTATGCTCATCGATTGCATAACAAATAAATATTATTTATGTTCTCATTCTTTTGCTTGACAAATTCTGATTTGTTTGTGTATTTGTTATTCAATTCTATCGCATCACATTGAAAATCACCAACATCACTATTGAAATTCTTTTCCCACTACAAATGAATTGAATAAAAGAGGGGTTGAATTCTTCTCTTTCTTTCATTGATCCGAAAATCTATTGCTCTTAAGTTTATCTGTTTAATTTTAATTTATATTTCTGGAAATATGGATAAATGATTAAATTAAACTTACCAAAGGAGGCAATATGGATATATCTAAAAAAATTTTTGTGATTACGGTTATAGCGTTTTTTTCCATTGCACTATGCTCAGGAGCATCCGCCAAACCAAATAAGCTGCCAGGATATGGCGTTGACCTTTCAAAGACATCCGTATCAGGGCTTTCATCCGGAGCTTTTATGACCGTTCAATTTCATGTTGCTTATTCAAACATGATGGTTGGCGCCGGAGTAGTTGCGGGAGGACCTTATTTTTGTTCTGGCAATTACGAGGACAATTCATTTATGGAAAACGCTCTTTCAACATGCATGAAGCCCATCGGGAAAATGGGCCCGGATAGCTCTATTCTTTATAAAAAGGCAAAACAATTTCAAAAAAAAGGATGGATTGATAAGTTAAGTAATTTAAAGGATGATAAACTTTACGTATTTACTGGTGCAAATGATAAAACCGTATACTCATTGGTTGTCGACCAGACTGAAAAATTTTATGAATTAGCAGGCCTGAAGAAAGATAATATAAAGTTCGAGAAAAATATCTTTGCCGGTCATGCAATGATCACCGACAATAGTGACTATAGTGAATGTCCTAAAACCGGTTCGCCATATATTAATGACTGTGATTTTATCCAGTCTTATGACATTTTGGGGCATATTTACAAAGATTTGAATCCTCCGGTAAAAAAATTAAGCGGCGAGTTCGTACAATTCGATCAGACGGAATTTTTCAAATCAAAGGATGATTTCAACCGGTCATCAATGAATGAGTACGGATACCTGTATGTGCCTGATTCGTGCACCAAAAAAAGCTGCAAAACGCATCTTGTCTTTCACGGCTGCCTCCAGGGGGTAACCGTAATCGGCGATAAATACTTTAAAACTCTCGGATACAATGAATTGGCGGATTCTAATGATATTGTTGTTCTGTATCCACAAGTAAAAATTTCCAATTTAAATCCTCCCAATCCGGATGGGTGCTGGGACTGGTGGGGTTATTCCGCAAAAGATCCGCAAAATCCTGATTTTCACAAAAAGAGTGGCGTTCAGATGGCGGCTGTTATGAACATGCTCCAGCGCTTGGGGACCAAATAATGAGCAATGAATTTAGAGCAGTATCAGCCATCTCAATCCAATAACCCCATAATTTAAAGAGGATGTTATGAATGATAAGCTTATAGACCAGTGGGAAAAAGCAGTTAAAAAAAACACGGATCAGTTTAATCAGGCATATTTGAAAAATGTAACAGAGCTTGGAAACACAGTAGGAAAATACTGGGACTTTAGCAATGCCGCCAAAATGTGGCAAACAGTTGTTAATTCATCACAAGAAGTCAATAAAACCAATGAAACTGTATTTAACAATGTAATGAAAACGGTTACAAAAATGATGAATTTTCAAGCTTCAGCCGCTTCTTTTAAAGAATTTAACGGCCTTAGCAATGATGCCGCTACCCGGTTATTTAAAACTCAGCAAGACTGGATTAATATTATATGGGATTCTGATTCCACTATAATTAGCGGGATGGCCAAAGCAAGAAATGCAGAGGATGTTGTCATCCTGATATTGCACGTAATTTCGGATATGAATTCAAAAATGAAGGATAATTTTATCAATACGCTTCAATTATGTAGCGGTTTAGACAGTGCAGTTAAAACCTGGGGAAGCAAAACACTTAGAGCGGAAGCAGCTGGATCTAAATCATCCGGATCAGCTTCATCCGGATAAGAAAACAATCTCATCTGAAGTTTTTGAAATCCGAATGTTTCAATAAAAATGAAACATTGTAGAGACTCCGGCATAAATTCCGGAGTCTCTATTGTATTCATTTTTCTTTTTTTGCTTTGCCATATTTTGGAAGTTTCAGGGTACAATCCCCCCCCTCCCCCCAAAAAAAAGCTCATGCTGTGTTTTAGGATTTTATTTTACTACTTTTTGGAGCATTTGCGTCGTCATCTGTTGAACATCGCTGCGATCTATTTCCAATTCTTTGGCGATCTGACTATTTGATACATTTGGGTCCCCAAAAATACAAACAAAGTATCCACACTTTCGCACCCCTGATGATGTCCTGCGAAGATGGTTCTGTTAAAACGATTTTTGTTAGCATCTTTCAAGACCCTTATGCTCTTTGATTTAATTGCCTACTTTGCCGCAAGCTGATATGCATAGTTTTAGCCCTATGTTATTAATGTCTTAATCAGAGAGGTAAGGGTGAATCGTTTTCTGATTATTAAATTGCTATCCGTAACCTTAGTGACGGCCGCCTTTATAATCGTTTTTATATGGTTTTCCATTGATACCCTGGTTAGTGGATACGTTAAGACTGTTGTTGGAAAATATAGTATCTCTGCGGATGTAGCTCTTGAGATGTACGAGAAAAAACTGCACGGCTATTTATTATGTGCTTTTTTCGGGGCGTTGGCTGTAACTGTCGCTTTGAGTTATTTTATAATGAAATTGGTTTTGACGCCGATAAAGTGCATGATCCGGATTAGCGGGGAAATCGCCGAGGGCAATTTTACGGGCAGGGTACCGGAATTAACCAATGACGAGGTCGGCGATCTGGCGCGATCCTTTAATCAAATGACCCAGGGATTGAACAATTTTGAGAGTATGCACAAGAATTTGATGTTGGATGCCATCCATGAAATGCGAATCCCGCTGAACGGTATTCACGGATGTTTGGAAATTCTCAATGGCAATATTGCTCCCGCAGCTTTAAAAACCTTATCATCATTGAAAAATGAAACCGTACGCCTTTCGGAACTGGTCGAAGATGTTTTTCAGTTAGCCAGTGCTGAAGCAGTCAGGGGTAACCTTGAACTCACGGAATTGGATTTGCAGCAAGCCGTCAATGATGCTCTCAAAGACTTTATCCCTTTATTCTGGGAAAAAGATATTATTATAAGGGTAGATACGCCTAAAGGAGATATTTTTGCTTTTGCGGAACAACGGGCGTTGGCACGGATTTTTCGCAATCTTTTATCAAATGCCGTCATTTTTGCACCTGAACAAACAGAGGTAGATATCCGGATTACTGCCGAAAAAGGTAAGGCTAAGGTAACATTTTGCAACATAGCATCGAAACTTACCGATGAAGATATGCCCTTTGTTTTTGAAAGTTTTTATCGCGGTAAAAATTTGCGGCAATGTGACCACCGTGGAGCAGGGATAGGATTGGCAATTGTAAAACAGTTGGCCGAAGCTCAAAATGGGACGGCTACAGCCGAATTGGTGGACCGGCTGATTTTTACGAACGTTTTTTTACCTTTGAAAAAAATAGCATACGCTTGAAACCGGAAAAAAGCGCAAGCTTTTCACACGGACACAACGGACAAAAAAGATAGCCAAGATGAACCAATTCAAATGTACAGGCATTTTAATTTTTTTCGCTTTGTTGACAGCCTGTTCAACCATGCCTAAGTCCGATTCAGATAATTTTCTAAAGATGCCGTTTAAACAAATTGTCGCCCAGGCAAACATTTATCAGGGACGGTCCGTCGTTTTGGGCGGATATGTGCTTTCAGTGGAAAATAAAAAAAACCAAACCGAATTGATAGCCTTGCAGGCGCCACTGGGAACAGGAAATAAACCGAAAAAGAAAGACCTGTCTCAAGGGCGCCTTGTCGTGATTTATCCGGGATTTGCGGACCCTGAAGTATATACCAAGGGACGCAAATTTACTGTAAAGGGAAAATTGCTTGGAAGTTCGACAACAGAACTCAGAAAGGTGCATTATCCGTATATCATCGTTGAGGTGATGGATTTGCGTTTGTGGCCTGTTGAAAAACCGGTTGTTTACCAACAATGCTGCGACCCGTTTTGGCGCCCTCATCCGTGGTGGGTCCACCATTCTTATTATTGCCGTTAGCGGCCTAAAACACAGGATACCCATGAGAAAACGTTCGATTTTTTTATTGATATTATTCAGTTTTTTGTTGCACATTACAGGATGTGCAGGTCCTATTTCCAAACAAACAAGAGCGCAGGTAACGTATTATGGGCCATTTAGACCCATACAGCAAAATCCCGAGCAATACCGGGGCGAAGTCACAATATTAGGCGGAAAAATAATAGGTCATGAAACCGATGACACAGGTACCCGGTTAGTGATCCTGCATTTGCCCCTTGACAGCAACGAGCGCCCCCGGGATAGTGATCAATCCGAGGGCCGTTTTATTCTGCAAAGCAAGGAATTTCTCGATCCGGTTATTTTTGCCAAGGGTGTTTTAATTACAGCAGCAGGCCGTCTAATAGAAGGGCAAAAGCTTCCTATAGGGCAAATGCAATACCTGTATCCGGTGTTTGATCTGATGGAAATTCAAAAATGGAGCCCAAAGGGCAAACAATCGCCGCGTTTTCATTTTGGTGTGGGCGTTGGTACCCATTTCTAATTTTCCTGGCCCTTAGAATCAAAATTAGGCGATTGGCGGAAAAAATATATCATCTTAACAGATACCATATCGGGCTTCGATTTTTTTTCGTCTTCAAGGCATGCCAAAATTTGCATACTTAACGTATTCGCACCTTTGGCATAGCGCACAAGACGGGAAAAAAGACATGCAAGATGGTGTATTATTTAACACAAACCGGTTTAAGGGCCCTCTGGGATTATTGCTTAATTAGGCTAAGCAGGCTAAGTATCTTGTACGACTCTAAGGAGGTTGTGTGATGGATATATCGGATAAAGTCAACCTGAATGGCTCAATGCCGGTGAAATTGACTCAAGGGATTAAAAAAAAGGCTTCGGAAACTGAGAAAACAGCTTACAGCGCACCCCAGCAAACCGACCGGGTTGATTTGTCTGACCGGGCCCGTGAAATGCTGAAGGCCCACGAAACCATAAAAAAAATGCCCGATGTAGATGAAGAAAAGGTTGCCCGGATAAAAGCCCGGATTCACAATGGCGCCTATAAAGTGGACGGCCACAGAGCGGCCGCCAACATACTGGCCGAATCCCTTTTTTTAAGCGATTGACTTTTAACATACCAGTAAATTTGGCTGTTTTTGCATGACCGCTATATCACAGGCAATGAACAGTTGAGCCCTGTTTATCTTATTAGCTTATCCATCTGCAAACGGCATGCTTGCGCAAAGTCTTCCGGATAATGACCATTGATCCAACGCAACTGGGCTTCACTAAAAGCGCCCGGCGATTCGGGGAGCTTGGGCAAAAACGCGTATATAAGTTTTTGATCCTTATCTTTTACCCAAAACCGTTTGCTATATTCGATGACGGTAATCAGTCTTGCTCCCATGCCCGTCAGGATGAGCATGGCCGTTAGTATGGCGCGATCCAGCGCCGCGCGAACGCCCGAATCGGCCTCTAAAATATTACCGGCATCGCCAGTGGTCATTACTTGCAACTCCCATTGAGATGTCTGGGCCTTGGGCACATAGAGCATGATGTTTTTGTCTTCATAAATCACAAGGCTGTCCGGCCGCTGACTTTTGCCATCCATTCTGGTATTGGTGCGAATGGCTTTTTGATAGCATTCAAAAAAGCCTTTACCTGTTTTCCGCCGAAAATTGACAACACAATCATGTATCATATCCCCACACGAATAGGGCGGGTACACACAATCCGGCCCGGCCCCGGCCAGGGGAACCGTGTTGGCAATCAGGGCAAACTGTTGATGAATTTGCTGGTGGGACGCATGCAGGCGGTAACCTCCGGCCGCGTAATCAAATCCGTAATTCCAGCCCCAAAGTGTTGCTGAAAAAGGCAAATCGGTTAGGTCATCTTTGGAATTCAGGCGGGTTTGGATGGCTTGCCGTAATTGTTCCAGCTCATCCTGGTCTAATGGCCCGCCTTTATGTGAAAATTCGATTTCAAGGATTTGAGCCAGCCGGACGTACGTTCTCTGATAATAAAGATGGCGCAACCCCGTGACGTCTTCGTCCGTAAGATCCGCAACGGCGTAACGCACGGTATTGTGGGCCATGTTGGCCGCGTAGTGTCCCCAGGGAATATAGCTGTTTCGCCTCAAATATTCGAAGATATGGGTTTTCCCGCACTGCCAGTCGCCTACGATTTCGCTACTGCCCTGTACGCCGGGGCGCAACACCATTACTTCTTTGTAGTCATCGGGCAAATATGGATTGTTGGCTACGGAATCAAACAATTTTTCATTAAAAATCGTCTGTTTCATAGATCCATTGGCGTTTTCGGCATAATGCAGCCCATTGGGACGGCCGGTGGTTTCATCGAAACTAAACCGGCAGCTTAGTTCGGCCAGTTTTATCAAGTCTTCGGGATCTGCCGATGTTGTTGCCAGGGATAGCTTTAGAGGATCGGGAAGCTGGGCAAAAGCATTTTTCAACCTTGCGTCATCGCTCCCGCAGCCGGGTAAAATGCTTTTCAACGCATGATGGAATGAAACCGGCTCGGGACGGGGCAGTTTGATCCCGGACGGATCTTGCGCCATCCGGTCAGCCCAGGGCTTGTTGATAAAGGTTACTCCACGGAAGCCAAAGGGATTCGCAATTTCAAATATAGTACCGGCCGCCGGTTCGTTCACATCTTGTGCGGGAAAATTGGCGTGGTTCGAGTATACATTTCCATTATCATCAGATCCGAGCATCAGGTCAAAATACTTTTCGCGTAAATTGGCCACCTTAAAATGTGGCTGATGCAGGCCGTAGATAAACTTGCCGGCCGGACAAACGCAGGTGCGTAAAGGTGATGATTCCGATTTTTTTTTCATAAAATAATAAGTTCCCGCTCTGATTGGTTGAAACGGTCCTTAATATTCGCCGGTTTCGATAACCTGTTGTACCGTTTTTTCCAGAATTTGCACAGCTATTGCCAATGCTTTGTACCGTTGATCATGGGTTTGGCCGTGGAAAAACCGATAATAGATTTGCTGGGCGATTACTGCAAGGCGAAAAAGGCCAAAACAGTAATACCAGGCAATGTTCCCAGTATCCGTGCCGGTTTTTTCCGCATACATTTGAACAATCTGCCTGCGTGTCAGCATACCGGGCGCCGTGGTGGGCAAGGTCCGGATCAGTTGCAGTTCGCCGTTGTCGCCTTCTTGGACCCAATATGCCAGGCAAGCTCCCAGGTCCATAAGCGGGTCGCCAACAGTGGCCATCTCCCAGTCCAGCACACCCAGTAGCCGGGTCATATCTGCTGGATCAAGAACCACGTTATCAAACTTGTAGTCGTTGTGGATGAGGCACGGATTGGCTGAATCTGCAGGCATGGTGTTTTTGAGCCAGTTCATGACGGCCTCAAAATCCGGAGCGTCATCGGTACAAGCTTCGCGGTAGCGCCTGGACCAACCATGAACCTGCCGTGATACATACCCCTCAGGATTGCCTAAATCCGCAAGGCCGCATGACCGGTAATCCAGGGCGTGCATTTCACATAATACATCCAACCATCGCCGGCACAAACGGGCAGTGCCGGATTCACCAAGAGTTAGAACTTCGCGCAGCCCTTTGCGCAGAATCACGCCGCGTAAGCGTTGCATAACATAAAACGGCGCCTCCATGACTGAAGTATCTTCACAAAAGGCCAGCGGTTCCGGGGCGTAAGCAAAAACGGGATTTATAGCACTGAGTATCCGATATTCCCTGTTCATGTCATGGGCCGATTTTGCCTTTCTGCCAAAGGGCGGGCGGCGCAGTACCAGTTCGGTATCACCTGCGATAATCAGGTAGGTCAGGTTTGAATAGCCCTTATGAAACTGGTAAGCATTCAGCGGGCCATTAAGACCCGGAAATTCTCTTTTTAAAAACTCACCAATTTTTACCGTATCCAGAGATTCTCCCGAACGAACTGTTTTGGCTTGGTCAAGAAATGTCATTTTTTTTTTCCTTCACAAGTCCGTAGGCTCGGATAATGGAAATGACGAAATCCGCATAGTCTTCCACGCAAATCTTGCGGCGGCGGTATTTCCAGCGCTTTAAGTACCAGTCCTGCACAAGGGCCTTGATGGCGGCGGCGGTCAAAAGCGGATCGGCAAAATAAAAGAGCCCTTCGGCCTTGCCCTGTTCAAGGATGTTTACAAAGATGGTCTCAGTTTGCAATTCGCTGTCAATAGCCCGCTTGCCTTCTGTTGCGTTGAAAAATCGTGTTTCCATGTATGAGAAAAAAAACCAGGGCTGGAGCACTTCAGACAGGTAAAGATGACTGCGAACCGCCACTTCCAGAGACCGGATCGTATCGCTGATACCAAAAAGCTGATCGGTCATCACCTTGTCCACAATGGCCCTTCCCTGGTTCTGAATCAGAGTCAGCAGTTCCTCTTTGTTTTTAAAGTAGGCATACAGCCCGCCCATGGACATACCGCTTTCAGCGCACAAATCCCTCAGACTCATGGCGTGAAACCCTTTTTTGTTAGACAATGTGAGCGTTGCTTTAAAGATTCTTTCAAGGTTTCTGACCGCCACATTTTCTTTTTTAATTTTTATGGAACCGGACCGGTTTTTGAATATTTCCCGGCAGATATAGGTGGTGGAAACCGCTACTTGCTTTTTAAATTCCTTAAGATCCATCATGATTTCTTTTCTATGCGGGCCTTTTAGGCATCCTTTTTGGCTATCCCGGCAGATTCAACGCGGCATTGAGACCTTTTTCGGCATGGACGCGCAGGATACGCTTGGCTACAGACATCTTGTGAACTTCATCGGCCCCGTCATAAATGCGTGCCGCCCGTTCATGACGGAAAAAATAGGCCAGTACCGTATCATCGGTCATGCCTAAACCGCCAAGTACTTGCAATGCGCGGTCCGCTACCCGTTTCAGGGTGTTGGCAACTGTGAATTTAATGAAAGATATCTCATGGCGGGCGGCTTTGGCGCCGTCTTTTTCAATTTTCCAGGCAGTGTGCAAGGTCATTAGCCGGGCGGCATGGATTTCAGAAGCGCTTTCGGCAATCCAGGCTCTAATGATCTGCCTTGATCCCAATGTTTTGCCGTCCGGGGTGATCTTGCGTGTATTGGCCCGCTGGCACATCAGATCAAAGCAACGCTGGGCAATGCCAAGCCATCGCATGCAATGATGAATACGGCCGGGTCCAAGACGTTCCTGGGCAATGACAAAGCCCTGGCCTTCGGGGCCCAGCAGGTTCTTGCATGGAACCCGGCAATCCTGGTAGACAATTTCACCGTGTGATGCGTAATCGGACCCTCGATGGCCCATTACGGCAATGTTGCGTACCAGGTTAAAACCAGGGGTGTCAGAAGGAACAATGATCATACTGGCTTGCTGATAAGGCGGCGCTTCAGGATTGGTGACGGCCATAACGATGGCAAACGCTGCGCCATCGGCCGAGGAAGTGTACCACTTGCGGCCGTTTATCACGTAATCGTTACCGTCCTTTTGGGCAGTCGTGGCCAACATCACCGGGTTTGAGCCGGGCATGTCCACCTCTGTCATGGAAAAGCAGCTTCGGATCTTTCCATCAGCTAAAGGTTTTAAATAGCGCTCGTGTTGGTCAGGGGCTCCGTATTTGTGTAGAATTTCGATATTCCCGGCATCTGGGGCCTGGCAGTTGAATACATAATGACCGATGGGAGTGCGCCCCAGTGCTTGTGAAACCAGCCCATGCTCGACAAGGTCCAGGCCCATACCGCCTAGCTCTCTGGGAAGGTTGGGCGCCCATAGCTCCATTTTTTTGACCTTCTTGCGCTTTTGTTCCAGCTCAGGCAGTAGATTAACAAATTCATTATTCAGAAATTGCGGCTCCAGGCCAATGAGTTCTTTGTCTACAAATTCGTTGATCTTTTTTAAGATTACCTGCATTTTATCAGAGACGTTAAAATCCATTTTTTTTTACCCTTTTTAAATGCCGTAAGTTTCAAATCCGGAGCAAGAGCCTGTGATTTAATTACTTCCATGACTGATAAAAGTTGATCCTAACGAAACGGGTAACGCTGATTACGTTTGTGCTGCGTCAGGGCTAACGATAGGTAACCAAAGACTTTTCACCATTGCGTTCCAAGTGGCCATATTCGTTGAAGGTCGCAAGGCTGATTCGTCCCCGGCTGAATTTAAACCGGGTAACGGACGAGTTGACTATTTGCCAGGAAACAGTCACGGTTTTGTCCGCACTGAGTCCTAAAACATTGCCCATAGCCACAGCGATGGGGCCTGCTGAAGTAAAAACGGCCACATGGCGGCCTCTGCCGCTGTGATTGATAATTTTTCTTATACTGTTGGTCACACGCATGGCAAAAGTTGACCAGGTCAGCGCTTCGTCCAGGCTGTCCCGGCCGGATGCCCAGCGGGTCGCCGCACGTTCAAAGACCCTTTGAAAAGTCCGGTGGTCAGTGTGCATGGTGTTGACATGGTGAATGAACTCACTGTCTTCATCGAGGATGAGAGGTATCACTGCTCTGAAAATTTTTTGTGCATCATATTCATTGAAACCTGATATTCCGGTCGAATCGGGCAGGTCCAAACCTTTTTCCCGGAAAGTGGATCGCACCTGGTCAACGGTTTGCAGTTGCCGTTTTAGGGTACCGGACCAACAGGCATCGAATCTAATTCCGGCCCGCATTAAATCAGCCGCCAGAACACGGGACTGATGCCGCCCAATGTCTGAGAGTTGATCATAGGTGTCTGTCCCGAAACAAGCCTGTCCATGGCGAATCAAATATAAAACGCTCAAGGTGATCCCTTTCTGAAAAAATGGGTACACAAAGACACGATGTCACCTATAAGTTCGATCAGGGGGAGTTATTATTTTTTATCAGAAAAAAATTTTGGTTGATTTGAAAATACAGATTGCGCCATTCAGTGTCAATAAAATAAAGCGAGCGTTCGATATTATTTAAGCTTTTAAATATGTATCATGATGAAAAACAATTCATCATTGCCGATGAGATCATCATGGAGTTTTTCTAGCGTGCAAGACCAAAATTTTAATTATCCGGGTATCAGAAAAGTTGCAAAAAAATTGCTTAAGGGAAAAAACTGCTTTACGAAAAAGGTATTTCTTATTATGAATAACCTTATTCCTATTTAAGAATCAAAAATAATCCGGCTCGTCGAGTTCCATAACCGCCAATGAGCTATCAATAAGCCAATGAGCTATCAATAAGGGGATTGATTTTATGGATCTAAGGCAACACATAGATGAACATTTGACGGTTAAACATGCCGATGAACATTTGACGGTTAAACATGCCGATGAACATTTGACGGTTAAACATGTCGATGAAGATTCGATTGATTTGGATGAGCATATCAATAAACATCTAATCATGGAAATAGATGATCATTCAAAGAGCAAATTAAGTTATCAGGGCATGAATCACGCTGCAAATATCTATGAAGATGACTTATTTAGCTCTAATTGTATGGAAAATGCGCCAGAGGGTCTTGCAAAATCTTTTGAGCGTTTTTTGCTTGGCAATGTTATATAAACCAAACTAAGGAGCTAAGGCGATTGTTTTATCCGGCCCTAAAAAACTGCGGAGATCAATGAGTCCTTATGGTGGAATGTTTGCCGGGAAAACGATTAATGATGCTTTAGATTCAGTTCAATTTTAAAAGGTGAAGGCATTTTTGAGGCCTTTACCTTTTTTGATTTTATCGGTGGGGATTTGTGGTCACCGGCCACAATCTGTTGCATAACGCCGGCCGCCCGGCCGGGTATGAATCATGCGATCCCTATTTGATGGAAACAAGTGTGCCGGGGATTTTCGCGGCGCTAACACGAAACAAGTGGTCAGCGCCGCTGATGAGGCCAGTTAGGCTGCCCTGCAAATACGCGGCAATTTCAAGTATTCAAGTATGTATAAAAAGCCGCGGCCCAAGAAGCCCCTTCCGGTTGAAAGCACGGCCGATAACTTCAATATGCTATGCCTTTATGTCTTTTTGCTTATTCGCAATAAATAACAGCCAGAATGGTAGCTTTTTCTTCTTTGGCTGATAGCAAATGCGGCGTGGTGGACAAATAGTAAGCGCTGTCGCCGGGTTCCAGAATAAAGTTCTCTTCACCAATGTCTAAGGATACGGCTCCATCCATGACAAAAATAAACTCTTCGCCCACATGAACCGAAGGTTCGACATCCTGTAATTTTTCAAGTTGGACAACCAGCGGTTCCATGTGCCGGCCTTGGACTTGCGGGGCCAGGCTCATATAGGCGTATGCGGCGCTTTGGCCTTTCCCGGATGCAAAGCGTTTTATTTGCTTGCGATTCTTGCGGCGGGTGATGGTGTATATTTTTTTGCTTTCTTCGGAAATCAGGCGTTGAAGAGCACTTTCCAAGGCTTTGCTGAGCTTGATCATGGCGCCCAGTTGGGGGAATAAGATGTTTTTTTCGATATCTTCAAGGAATTTTGACTCAAAACCGGTCATATGTGAAAGTTGTTCTATTGAGATACCTTTTTCTTCACGCAACCGTTTGATTCTGTCACCGATCTGATCGGTTTTAACTTCAGCGCCAGTTTTGATGTCTCCGGTAAGATCTTCAAAAAAGTCAACGCTCATGGATGATTTTTTGTTTTTTGTTGACATGGTTGTCTCCTTAATAAGCCCTCTTTGCATTGTGGTACGCACCAATTACGTGCGCACCATTGCGATTTTTCCAGGTATCGCCTAATCCTTTGGTTGCAAGTGCTCAGGCAAAACCGCTTTTTGTCCCCACTCGGAGGGCAAGTTCTGGTTAATTCCTTCACCCATTTTTTCCTTGCGTTTTTTCAGACCAGGGCGGGCATATTTAGGATGCCCTTCTTTCAGGGTACGCCCATTGATGGCAGCCTCCGAGCGCAGACGATGTCCAACGGTTTTTTCCAATTGGCGGCCTAACTTCAGAATACGGTCCACATCATAACCATGCTCGATACCCATTTCATCAACCTGAACAAGTAAATCTTCCAGGCAGATCAATCCCACATAGCGCGGATCATCGTAATAATATTCGCCGGTTCCGGGCACGGGGCAGTCGTCCAAAAAGTTGGCCGGTTGTCCGCCCAATCCGCCCAGGGTGGCTTCAAAATGGCAGATCCCGGCTTGCAAAGAAGCCAGAATGGACGCGGAAGCGACTCTTTTTGTTTCATGAAAGTGGGCGATGTGCAGTGACGGATCGGGAATTGAATCCAAAATCATGGCAAAATAACGGTAAACATCAGCAGCCGAGGCGCTTCCGTCATGGTCGGCGTGTTCGATGTCATCTGCGCCGATTTCCAGCCAGCGTTTGGTAAACTCCACAGCATCTTCCAATTTTGTGGCCCCGCCGATGGGACTTCCCCAAATGGTGCTGACCGTACCGCACATTTTCATTCCTGCGTCATGGCATTTTTTAATGGAGCGTTCGCACTCTTTCCAGTATTCCGGAAGGGTGCAGCCGGAGTTTGCAAAATGGTGATCTTCTTCCGTGGAAACCATCATCAAAAGACGGTCGGGGCCGATGCCTTGTTCATACATACGGCAGGCGGTATCCACGGCAGATTCCCGGATGGTTATGGCTGTAAAAACAATGTCATTGTAGTTGACGCCTTTGCGTGCGCAGCGTTTTTTGAAGCGCTCGCTTCGCAGGTGTTTGAAAAGCTCTTCGGCATCACTGAATTGGGGCATAAGATAAGGATTTCCAAAGTTGGTAACTTCAATGTTACGGCAACCGGCGAAAATCAATTGCTCCAGGTAATAAATCTTTGCGCGTGTGGAAACAAATTTCTCCAGGTGTTGAAAACCATCACGCACAGTAATGTCGCCGATGGTAACTTTTTTGGGCATACGCGGGAATATTTTCCAATAATCATATTCTTTCATGACCAGATACCTCCTAATTTCAGTTCACTTTCTTGTGATATTTTTTATTTTCCTTGATACACGGGTTTTCTTTTTTCCTTAAATGCTTTTAATCCTTCAAGCCGGTCTTGAGTGGGAATACAAATCCAATAGGCATTGGACTCAATGGCCAAGCCGGTGGCCAGGTCAACCTCCGATCCCCGATTGATGGCGTACTTGGCCTGCTCGAGCGCAATCGGTCCGGTTTCAGATATCATGGCCGCCATTTCCCGGCAGGCTCCTATGAGGTTATCCAAAGGGACGACCTTGTTGACCAAGCCGATTTGAAGCGCTTCCTGGGCATCGACCCGGCGGCCTGTGAAAATTAGTTCTTTGGCTTTGCCTTTACCAATAAGGCGGGGCAGACGTTGGGTGCCCCCGGCTCCAGGGATTATGGCCAGGCGTGTTTCCGTCAAGCCCATGCTGGCGCTTTCAGCGGCAATGCGGATATCAGCGGCCAGGGCTAACTCGGTGCCGCCGCCTAAGGCAATGCCGTTGACAGCCGCAATGACGGGTTTGGGAAAATTATCCAAACCTTCAAACAGTCTTCGAATACTAAAAATAAAAAATTTAACCTGTTCTGGTTTTAGCGTGGCGCGTTCTTTGAGGTCCGCACCGGCACAGAATGCTTTTTCGCCTGCTCCGGTGACAATAAGAACACGCACGCTAGAATCATATCGAAGATTTTCCAGCAGCTCGTTAAATTCATTTAAAAGCTGAAAATTTGCAGAGTTCATCACCTTGGGACGATTGAGGGTGATGGTGGCAATACCTGCTTCAATGTGGCATAATATTGTCTTTTCTTCCATTATTATACTCTCCCTGGTTTTAGTTAACAGCCGATATAACGTGAAATGACGATTCGTTGTACTTCGGATGTCCCTTCGCCAATTTCCAATAATTTATGGTCACGATAAAATCGCTCCACATTATAATCTTTCATTAATCCATAGCCCCCGTGTATTTGAACGGCATGGTCGGCAACGCGTCCCATCAGTTCGGAGCAGTAGAGTTTGGCCATGGCGGCTTCCCTGGCAAAGGGGCGTTTTTGATCTCTTAACCAGCAGGCTTTATAGAGTATGTTTCGGGCGCATTCAATTTCCATTGCGCTATCGGCCAGTTTAAAAGCCACAGCCTGGAATTTTGAGATGGGCTGGCCGAACTGCTCCCTTGATTTAGCGTATTTGAGGGCCAAATCGTAAGCTCCGGTTGCACCACCCAAGCCCATGGCGCCGATGGAAAGCCTTCCGCCGTCCAATGTCTGCAACATTTGGTGAAAACCGTCTCCTTGTTTGCCGATCATGTTTTCAGCCGGAACGCGAACGTCATCGAAATAGAGTTCAGCGGTGTTTGAAGAGCGCCACATCATTTTGCCCTTCATGGTTGCAGCTTTAAATCCTTTTGTCCCCGCTTCTACGATAAAACAGGAATATTCCGGCTTGCCATTTTCGCGGGCGCCTGTAATGGCCTGTACAGTAACACCCAGGGTCATCTCGCAGGATGCGTTGGTAATGAAAATTTTAGAACCGTTTATGACCCACTCGTTGCCGTCTTTTACAGCAGTGGTTTTGCTTCCTCCGGCATCCGAACCGGCTGTGGGTTCAGTTAAGCCGAAGCCCCATAATTTTTCTCCTCTGCACAGTGGCGGTAAGTATTTTGCTTTTTGCTCTTCACTGCCAAAGTAATAAAGGGGCCCTATCCCTAAAGAGTTGCCGGCCGCAACGGTGGCAGCCTGGCTGCCATCGATTCTGGCGATCTCTTCAACGGCGATGATATATGACAGATAGTCCATAGCCTGACCATCGTATTTTTCAGGGACAAACATGCCAAACAAACCGATTTCACCAATTTTTTTGGTCAACGAAACTGAAAACTTCTCATTTTCATCGAGTTCGGCAGCCACGGGCGCAATCTCGCTTTCGGCAAACCGCCTGACTTCTCTGCGGATCATTTCTTGTTCTTTTGTTAAGTCAAAATTCACCCTGACCTCCTTTCGGCAAGCTGTTACAGCGTAACAGCAGCTTCATACAATAAGTTTAAACAGCTGAAATTTGCGACCTTAACGCAGCCTTTTCGAGCCCCGGTTTAAGACCGCTAATAATAAATTCCTCATATATGGATGCAATTTCATCAATGCTAAGACGCCCATTGGGTTTAAACCAGGATGCGCCTGCTGTGCACAAGGTAAGAATGGCGTATGAGAGAATCTTGATGTCGTTTTTACCAAAAACACCTTTTTGAGCACCTTCGCTGATGAGATCTTGCAAAATGCGCTCGTATGCATCCCTTTTCGCAACGATAATGCTGTAATTGCCTTCCGATAAACCGCGCAGCTCGCTGCTGGCGATAAATGTCTCTTTTTGATGTTCCAGATGAAACCTGACATGGCCTTTGACCGCAGCTCGCATACGCCCTTCGATATCATCAAGGCCTTGAAGGTTCTTTTTTAAACAAGACGTCAGATCGTCCATGGTTTTTCGCATAATTCCGAACAAGATGTCTTCCTTGCCCGGATAGTGATAGTAGATGCTTGCTTTTTGAATTCCGCAACCGGCTGCAATTTCGCTGATGCTGGTGGCAAAATAGCCCTTACGGTAAAAAAGATTGATAGAGACGTCGCGTATGGTTTGCTTCATGGATGACATTATAGATGGATCCTTATTTTCATATTTTAAAACGTCCATGAGCCGGGAGTCTGTTACAGATCAAAAATACCGACCGGTCGTTAGGTAAATAGATAACCATCAAATTTAGTATTTGTCAAGAGTCAGGAGGGGATTGTTGACGGGATCGGCCTTGAGTTTGAATTTTTTTTTACAATCTGTGCCTTTCAAGGCGATATCTGTCAAATAATATACCGTCTTGCATGTCTTTTTTCCCGTCTTATGCGTTATGCTAAAGGTGCGAATACGTTAAGTATGCAAACTTTGGCATGCCTTGAAGACTAAAAAAATCTAAGCTCAATAAGGTATCTGGTAAAATGCTATATTTTTTTTGCGCCAATTGCCTAAAAAGATTGTTTTTTTCATCAATATATCAGCAGCAGCAGCAGGTGGTGGTGAAACTTCCAAGATCCTTACGGCAACCGGAACCAGGAGCGAATAAAAAATTTATTTTTTTTCAAATTGTCATCGCAAGTATCGACAAGTTTATCCAAAATATGAGCTGGAGCTTCTGGCGGATTTAAGATTTTAGGATCATTTTTTACAATTTCAATCCAGATGCGGACAATTTCCGGATCGAACATAATGCCCGCCGAAATGCGTAATTGCTTGATGGCTTGGCCCAAATTAAGTTTTGGCATGTTCACGCGTCCTGTGAGCATAGTTTCAAAGGCATCACAAACCGTCAGGATGCGGGCTCCAAGCGGGATGCTGTTTTTTTTCAGGCCATCCGGGTAACCACTGCCGTCATAAAGCTCGTGGTGATGGAGAATCAAGGGCACTGAGCTTGCTAAACAGGTGAGAGGGGCTACGATTTTAGCTCCGATTATGGGATGTTTGCGCATAATATCCATTTCCCGCTCGGTTAATTTACCTAAACGGTTTAAAAGTCTGTCCCCCATTCCGATTTTGCCGATGTCGTGCAGCAAACCTGCGTGGTATACGGTTTCGATTTGCTTTTCATCAAGCTTTAATGCCTGGGCGAGGCGTTTGGCGTAGCAGGCCACTCTTAAGGAATGGCCATGGGTGATAGTGTCTTTTGCCTCGATGGCCAGCGCAAACCCTTCAACCGTTTGGCTAAGGGTTGAGAGCATGTTTTCATCGTAGCGTAATGCTTTATGAAGGGCGATGGCCCCCTGTTCGCCTAAAGCTTCAATAAAATCAATTTCACTTTGCAGGACCGGACGCTGCCTGCCGAAATAAACAGCCAGAATACCTTTATAGGGTTCTGCAATAGTAAGCGGCAGTCCGATGATGGTAACCACTTGTTTTTTTCCCAAAAGCTCCAAACTTGGAATGCGTTGATCATAGCGGGCGTCTTTAATAAAAATCGGGCCGTTCTGGTCAAGGGGAAACAGTTCCAGCAATGTATCATGCTGTACGGATAAGAGGCTTTCATATGCAAAACCGTAGTTGATTTTTGATTCAATACGCTGCTGTGCTGTGTCGATAATCCAGAAAATGGAGCCTTTGGCCTCCATAATTTCAGAAATGTGAGTCACAATGGTATTTAAGATGTCACCAGTGTTTATGTCGGTGTGGATTGCCTTGCTGACATGACGGAAAGTTTCGAAATACCGGCTTTGCAGCAAAGTATAGCGTGCAGCGATGGCGCATTGGTCAACAAGCGCACGGAGAAAGGCCAGGCTGTTATCGTCAGGTTTAAAGGTTCTATCGAAATAGATTCGCAGGACCATGCGATGACCGCCGACAATATCAAAAGGATAGCCCAGCATCGATTGAATACCCTCGGCTTTTACTGTTTCAGGGTATTGGATGCGTTTATCGCAGGTAACATTGCGGATAAACACAGGCTCCTTTTCGTGAATTTCAGAAAAGACATGACGGCTTAGGATAGGCTCTTTTTTAAGGTAGGCGTCGCTTAAGCCTGTAGAGGCTATCAATTCGAGTTCGCCGCTGGACGGGTCCAGACTGAGGATAGTGCTGCCCTTTGCATTTAAAGCATCCGTGATATGAGTGATAATGGTTTGCAGGATGCCCTGCAGGTTTTCTCCGGTGTGCGCGGCCTTGCTCACCTGGGTAAAGATACCGAGTAAATTTTGATAGTCGTTGACAAACATGATGCTCAAGTGCGCCTGCGTCTGAATTGTTCAAGTGAGCTCTGGCTTGCTAGTATCCATCCATAAATGGCGAATTTACCAGATACCTTCGTTGCGTGCGAAAATTTTATCCTCGCAATATCAAGTCCAGGGCATATGAATCAGACGTCGGTGGTAAAATTTTTCACACGCCTTGATCTTGAACAAATTTTCCTGTTTCGCCGATGGAAACTATTATAAAAACCTGATGCTAATTTTTTTAGATCACAGCTTGACAAAAAAAACAAATGGGAGGTTGCCCTCCCATTTGTTTAATATCGATTCACCCTTTGTACTTCTAGGGTTTGCACCTTATTATGGTTTAATAAAGCGCATGTGTGGTTAAATTAATGTGATCGTTGGCCCCTTTATCAATTATTCCACTCCTTTTCGCGTAGTTCAATTCTGCGAATTTTCCCACTGACTGTTTTGGGCAATGTATCCACGAATTCGATTTTTCGCGGATATTTGTAGGGCGCGGTTACATTCTTGACATGGGCTTGTAATTGCGTGACTAAATCATCGCTTGGCGAAAAATTGGGAGTCAGCACAACAAACGCTTTGACAACTTCTCCGCGTGTTTCATCAGGACTTGAAATAACAGCAGATTCAGCAACAGCGGGATGCTCGATCAACGCACTTTCAACTTCAAACGGACCGATACGGTAACCCGAGGTCAAAATCACATCATCTGAACGGCCCACGAACCAGAAGTAACCGTCTTCGTCAACATAGGCTCTGTCGCCGGTAATATACCAGTCGCCGCGGTAAGTGGATGCAGTCCTTGTAGGTTCTTTCCAATACTCTTTAAATAGGCCCACAGGTCTTTCCGGTGCAATTTTAATGGCGATATCACCTTCAGTGTTCGGCGGCAGTTTATTGCAGTTTTCATCAATGACGGCCAGGTCGATGCCCGGCGCCGGTTTACCCATGGACCCGAATTTCGGTTTAATGCAGGGAAAGCTGCCGCACAACAATACCGTTTCTGTTTGTCCGTATCCATCGCGAATAATGCAATCGGTAGCTTTTTCCCAGACGCCGATAATTTCAGGGTTCAAGGGTTCACCTGCCCCTACGCAGTGGCGCAGATTGGGGAAAGTGTAACTGCTAAGGTCTTGAAGCACCAGCATGCGGTAGATAGTAGGAGCACCGCACATGGTGGTAATGGGATATTTAGCCAGCATATCCAGGGTGACTTTGGGATCAAACCGGTCCGTGTGGTGAATGAATTGAGCCGCTCCCATATTCCATGGACCGAAATAGCTGCTCCATGCAGCCTTGGCCCAGCCGGTATCACTAATATTCCAATGCAAATCGTTTTCATTCAGGTCGAGCCAATACCGGCCGGTAACCTGATGGCCAATGGGATATGAAGAATGGGTGTGAAGCGCCATTTTAGGGAACCCGGTTGTTCCGGATGTGAAATATACAATGCAGTCTTCATCACTTTTAGTCTTGGCGGTGGCAAAATCAGCAGATGCATTCTGAACAGCTTCCGAGTAGGGCAGCCATCCTTTCCGGGTGGTTTCAATAATGATTTTACTTTTTACAGTGGGGCATTTGCTTTCAACTTCGTCGAATTTGGCAGCAAGGTCTTCATTGGTAATGACACAAGTAACTTGTGCTTTGTTAGCGCGAAATTCAATATCTTTTGAGGTAAGTTGAGTGGTGCCGGGCGCAATTACTGCTCCCATGCGAATGCAAGCGGTAAACGTTTCCCACCATTCGATATTGCGCGGCATAATTACCATGACGACATCGCCGCGCTTAACGCCATCTTGGGTCAGAACATTTGCCAGGCGTTTGGATGCTTCACTGATTTGGGCGAAGCTTTTTTGGATTTGTGCTCCATTGTCGTCAACCCAAAGCATGGCGAGTTTTCCCGGATCCTGTGCCCATTTGTCAATTACATCACCGGCAAAATTGAAGTGTTCTGGAACGTGCCACTGGAATTGAGTATATTCTTTCTGATAGTCCTTCATATTGTGTGCAACGGCCATGCAAGCTCCTTTTCTGTATCGCTCCATGCAGATACCGGCCCAGACTTCCGGGTATCCCCTGGTGATATAGCAATGTCCCAATCGAACCTGTAACCTTTGCGACTTTACCCCTAAAGTACACCCTCAATGTATACCAAATGAGTTTTTTTTCAATCGGTAACTAACTGATTTTATAGTAGGTGAATCCACCTGCAAAGCTATGGTTAAAAACATGACTGTATGTAGGTAAATTGCCTACATGTTATGGTTAATGCTCTGATATTTAAGGGCTTTGAGGTAAGGAGGGCGAAAGACGCTAATCGCCTAATTTTGCAATACCCGATGGTGCGTATCTTCCAAAACGCTAAGGAGTTTTAAATTGATCGGTTTTACCGGTTTTTTCGAAATAAACCGCACAGCGGACTAGTTCGTTGGCATGTTTTATGTTTAGTTTTTCTTTGATGCGTTCTCTGTAAGTACCAATGGTTTTGATGCTTAAATTCAGCCTGTCTGCAATTTCCCGTGTGCTGAAGCCTTTTCCGATGAATCTGAAAACCTCCATTTCGCGGTCTGTGAGTCGGTTGATTGGGCTTTTGTTTTTATCTGCGGCCCGCTCCGTCATGCTTTCCAGAATATGCTCTTTTACTTTTTCACTGAGATAGATTTTGCCATCAAGCACCTGACGGATGGCTGTAACCACCAATTCCATGGCTTCTTCTTTCATGATGTAACCTCTTGCGCCGGCTTTTAAAGCGTGCTCGGCGTAAAGAAATTCATCATGCATTGAGAGGATTAAAACGGGAAGGTCATGAAATTTTGAGGTGATTTCTTTGACAAGTTCAATACCATCGGAGTCCTGTAAGGTAATATCGGCGATGATAAGGTCCGGGCACAGGTCATCAATGGCTTTCCATGCCTGGGAGCTGTCCTCGGCTTGACCGCATACAAGCAGGTCTTTTTCCTGGTTGATTAGTTCGCTCAAGCCCCATCGAAAGATAGGGTGATCCTCTACAATGAGGATTTTTTTGGGGTATGTCACAATATGCCTGCAAATTACTTTAGGGGTTAAGTGTCAGATGGACTTCAGTTCCTCCTTTTTCCAGGTTACGGATTTCCAGTAAACCGTTGATCATTTTGGCACGAAAGCCCATGATGCGCAACCCCATGCCGTTAGCCAGTAAATCTTCGGAAATACCGCATCCGTCATCACAAACGGTCAGATTCAGTTTATTGCCATTTCCGGCCAGAAAGATCTGGATTTGCTTGGCTTTACTGTGCCGTACGGCGTTGTTTACAGCCTCCTGGGCGATGCGGAACACATGGGTCGACACGATATGGTCGCTGAGCAAAACGGGTGTTTTGCAATGGAATTCGCAGGGTTTTCGAAAGATGGACTCTGTATTCAGGGCAAGCTCGCGAAGTGAGGATTCCAGGCCATGATCAACAAGGTAAACAGGGCATAATCCTCGTGCAAGCTGGCGTGTTTTTCCCGTTGCGATACGGATCAGTCCGGCAATTTTTTCGGCCAGCTTTGATTCTTCCGGAGCGGCCGTGTCGAGCTTTTTTTTGAGCACTTTGGCAAGGCCTTCAATACCGATAAGGTGAGGGCCTAGATCATCGTGCAAATCCAGGCCGATCAACTGTCTTTCGCGGTCGCCGATGTCCAGGAGTTTTTTTTCAAGCCGTTTGATTTCTGTAACGTCCCGGTGACTGGTGACGCTGCCAATCAAATTTCCGTTACGGTCCCGGTATACGGCGCCCCGGATGCTTACCTCGATCAGGTCTCCGTTTTTGGTGCGGCGCCTGGTTTCAACGCTTGAAATTGGATGACCGGCGGAAAGCATCTTAATACCCGCCCTGGTTTCTTTCCAGTTCGCTTCAGGAACGAAATAATCCAATTTTTTATTGATGCATTCGTCCAGGGTCCAGCCGAACACATCTGTGAAGGCGGGATTGAAATAAAGAACTTTGCCCTGCATATCATAGACGATAATAGGATCAGGAGACGCTTCCATTACGGAACGGTATCTTTCTTCACTGATTTTTAACGCCTCTTCGGCCTGTTTACGTTCGGAAATTTCGGTTTGCAGGTTCATGCGGTATTGATCCAGGCGATCCATGAAAGTGTTGAAATAGAATTGAAGTTGATTAATCTCATCCATGGATTCACCCGGTGCTTGTTCCGGAAGCTGGCCGGGAAAACCTTGCTTCATGCGTAAAATCAAGCCGCGCAGGGGGTTGGTGATGGATCCGCTGATTAGAAAAGTGATGGGAAGAATCAGCAAAAATGAGGCCATTAGCGTGAAAAGAATAACATTATTAATGGTCCGGATCGGGGAATAGAATTCCTCCAGATAACTTGAGGAGGCGACGATCCACTCATATTCGGGAATATAATTGAAAATAACCATCTTTTTCCGGGAAATGGATTCATCCGGGTTTCGCCAGAAGTAAACGATTTTTCCATGTTTTTGTTTCAGCATGGTGCGCAAAGGATCGTCGGGAAGCTCTTTGTCTTCAAAAATATTGACCCCTTGCAATTTGGGATGGATGATAATCGTTCCTGATGTGTCGGTCACAAAAGAATAGCCGGTCTTTCCGAAACGGCGCGACAGGACACTTTCCCGGAAATCATCCACATTCACCAGGGCATGAAATTCATTGCGGTAAGAGGATACGGTGATAATCCAATCCCAGGGTTCAAAATAGGCCATATACATGGCCTTGGGTCTGGAATAGGGCTCATCGGGGTTTTGCCAGTCATATTCCAGGTAGCCTTGTTTGCGCCGTGTCATCTCTTCGGAAAAGCCGTATTTGTTGATATCCGTATTTATCAATTCCTTCTTGGGGTGTACTTTTAACACGGCGTTGCTGCTGACGCAGGCGATATACCCGGTGGTGCCGATGCGCTGGCTCAATAAAAGTCCTGCGGCGTAACGGCGCGCTTGAGCTTCGCTGATAACGCCGTGTTTGTAGAGGCGGTAAAAGTAATTAACCATTTCCAGGTTTTTTTCCGCAACAGCCCTCAAATGGTTCTTGATAGATACAGAGGCTGCGGTTTTAACCATATTGAGAAGGGATTCGGTGGTGTTTTTCAATTCACTTTCGATGTTGGCTTCCACGGTTCGCCGCAGCACGGAGTACATGGTAATGCCGACTAGGCTTATAATCAGCATAAAAACTACTGAGTAGCTCACAAGGAGTTTTGTACGGATTCTTAGCTTTTTAAATCGTATGGGCAGGCTCATCAGCACGGTCCTCATATTTTGGGAGTACATGATATTAACTCACTTGCTTCCGGTTTAACCGGCTGATGAGAATTATAGCATATGTGGACACTATTTTGGACGTATCACTTCAAAGCCCTCCGGATCGGCAAACAAGCTTTGATCAACCTGGGCGCTTTTAATTTCCCGGAGGTGCATGGTCTCTTTTTTTATTGTTTTTTCAATGGTTTTTGGTTTTCCATCCTTCTTGCGGGTGATATAACGCGCCCGTGCCAGAAAATCGGTTTTTACGGTGTAGCCGCTCACGCTTTGCAGTACAGAGCGGATGGGGTCCAAAGAGCCCTCCCAGTAGCGCAGCAAGCAAGTCAGCGGTCCCAACCGCTCAGCCTCGATTCCCAGCCGCTTTGCCAACTGAGCGTGGAAGGCATGATACTGGTCATAACCTTCAACCTGCCGGGATAACCACAAAGTCTGATCCACAAGGGTGACGGAGCTTGCATTTTTACTATGGTCCACTGTTTCCAGGCGCAATCGGGCGGTAATTTTACGGCAGGAATATCCCGATACCCTTTCCATATCGGGCGCAACTTCAAGCGTTAACTCGGGCTTTTTAACCTTATAGCGCCGATCCAGGTGCTCTTTGATGGCTTCATAGTTTTTGCGCCGGTTTTGAATCCACTGGATATTGGCCATTTTGTCAAATTCAAACACGTAGATACGCCGGTTTTGCCAATCAAGTTCCCGGATCTGATCTTTTCCCATCAGAAAGTAGGTGGCGACACGTTCTTTTTTGACCTCGCCGAAAAAACGCTTCATCCAATCGCCGGTAAAACGGGTTTGTTTTTCCACGTACATGTTTTCCGGCGTATATGTGATTTTAAGCTCCGCCTGCTTGGTTCCCAAAAACATCTCATCCGATAAATGCTCGTGGATGAAGCAAATATCGGCAAAAACAAGGTGGGGCGCTGTTATGGACAGCACCCCTAACAATGCGCATACTATCAGTCTGACCTTGTTTACAGAGGAGAGCCGTTTCATAAACCAAGCACTTTTTGGTGTATCCAGGTTCCCATAAGCATACAGGCCATGGGAATGCCAAAGCCGAATAAAGCGCCCTGCAAGACGTTTTCACTGGGATCGAATCCGCCGGGTTTAGTGAAATAAAGCAAAAAATTAATCCCAACGCCTAAAAACAGATAAAAATGATACCATTTGCGCCGGTTTTCGATCCAGCTTACTTGTTTGGGCGTAAGTTTGACATCCGGTTCCATTGTTATTTCTCCTTGTTATCGAATCGTTGCACAAACCCCGGATTAGACCTGCAGGTGTACTTGAATGCAACGAAAACCAGAATAACACGATCAGGCTGTTTTAATCGCTGCGGCTTCTTCAAGCTGAAGTTCTTTTATGGCTTTTTCACGCAGCTTGTATTTTTGAATTTTTCCCGATGCCGTAGTGGGATATCCGTCTACGACAAAAAAATAGGCCGGAATTTTATGATAGGCAATCTTGCCCTCGCAAAATGCTTTTAATTCCTCTTCGGTGACTTCTTCTTTCTCTTTGGTCTGAATATAGGCCGCCACCTCTTCGCCGTATTTTATGCTGGGTATGCCAACCACCTGTACATCGCGGATTTTCTGGTGCGTGTAAAGGAACTCTTCAATTTCACGGGGATATATATTTTCTCCCCCGCGGATAATCATATCTTTGATACGCCCGGTGATTTTGCAATAGCCGTTTTCATCCATTACCGCCAAATCACCGGTATGCAGCCAGTTGTCTTCGTCAATGGCAGCAGCCGTGGCTTCCGGCATCTCGTAATAGCCTTTCATCACGTGATAGCCGCGGGTGCACAATTCACCTTGTACGCCGGACGGCAGGGGATCACTGCTATCAGGCAGGACAATTTTAACTTCGACATTTGGCAGGGCGCGGCCTACGGTTCCTACGCGCAATTCAAGGGAATCCTCGGGCCGTGTCTGGGTGATTACCGGAGATGCCTCAGTTTGTCCGTAGGCAATGGTCATTTCACGGGCCCCCATAATGTTGACCACCTTTTTCATGACTTCAATGGGGCAGGCGGCCCCGGCCATGATTCCGGTGCGCAAACTGGAGGTGTCGTATTTTTGTTTTTCCATTTCCTCCAGCTCGGCAATAAACATGGTTGGAACACCATGCAAGGCGGTGCATTTTTCAGCTTCTATCGCTTTGAGAACCTCATCCGGTTTGAATTGAATAATCGGGGACATGGTAGTTGCGCAAACAACACAGGTCAAGGTGCCTAGAACACAGCCGAAGCAATGGAAAAACGGTACTGGAATGCACAGGTTATCCGCAGCCGAAAGCGCCATACATTCGCCGATGCTTTTTGCATTCCCAATGATATTCGTATGGGTCAGCATCACCCCTTTGGGAAACCCGGTAGTCCCCGATGTATATTGCATATTGATGACTTCTTCGGGATTCAGGGAATCCTTGCGCTGTTTCAGCTGCTCATCGGATATGGATTTTCCGCGCTCGACCAGCTCTTTCCAGGAGATCATTCCCGGTTGGGGTTCATCACCAAGGTAAATTACGTTTTTCAACAGAGGCAGGTTTTTGGAATTCAATTTTCCCGGTTCGCTTGTTTTAAGCTCAGGGCACAGTTCGTATATGATTTTCAGATATTCATCCGCTTCGCGCACCCCGCCGATTAGAACAAGGGTATCGGATTCTGATTGCTTCATCAAATATTCCATTTCAAAAGCCCGGTAATTCGTGTTCACTGTTACTAACACGGCGCCCATTTTACCGCTAGCAAATTGCGTATAAAGCCATTGGGGAACATTATTGGCCCAAACTGCGATTTTATCGCCTTTTTCAATTCCCAGGGACATAAAACCTTTGGCAACGTCGTCACAGACATCCCGAAATTCCAGATAGTTATGGCGTATTCCCAGCTCATGGTAAATAACGGCCGGCTGTTCGCTGAATTGGTCGGCGACTATGTCCAAAAGCTGTCCAATGGTTGTTTCACCGACAGTGTATTGGGGGCGTTTCATTCAAATCTCCTTTTATTTAATCCTCACTTTTAAATGCCCGGCGCCTTGTCCGGCGCCGGACAGGATATTACTTTATTCTCCTGTAAATAAAGCCTTTGTTACAGGTCAGGGCGCAAATCAATGGAATATTTTTTTATTACTTCCTGTTTATTGGGTTTGGTTATCAGGCTCAGAACAATAAAAAAGACAAAGCCCACAAAAACCCAGTAGAACTGGTGAGGCGTACTGATTTTGTTATCCGGGTTACTCAGGAAAAACCAGTGGTAGCTTTCCAGTTTATACTTTGCATACATCCAGGAGCCGGTAGAGCAGACGGTCATGACCAGGATATTCACGATGGCGGCGGTTGTTGTGCCGCGTGTCCACCAGATCCCCAGAATCAAAGGCGGTCCAACCGAGCACAGGATAACGATAAAGGCTGCGCCGGAGATATCCAGAACCAGGGCTGGTGGGTTAAAAGCCGCAAACATGCAGACCAACATGATAATGACAGTCATCATACGGGTACATTGCACCGGTTTTTTCTCGGGCCATTTGCTGCCGAATACCTTGCCGATAAGATCCCGGCCCAGTAAGACATTGAGCACCATGGTCCATCCCGAGGCGGTGGCCATAGCGATGGCCAAACCACCGGCGGCGACGATGGCCAGCAGGAACGGACTGTTAAGCGCCTCCATTGCCGCAATCATCGAGTAGTCGGTAACGGTGGCGCCGGCAACCCCATAAGCGGTTTTCATATGCTTTAGCACATCTACGGCATTGGCAATGCCCTCTGTTTTCATTAACGGGTGTAGTTGTTCGATCAAAACACGGGCGCCGGTTCCGATAATAATTAGGCCGCAATACATCAGCCCGCCGATAACAACCGCCCAGAAAACACTGCGCCGGGCGGACTTGATATCCTGGGTGGTGAAAAAGCGGACAACGGTGTACGGCATGGCGGAAAAGCCGAAATGCCAGACAAAAAAGAAACCTACCACGCCGGTCCAGCTCGCCATCAGGGCATGTGAGGGTTTATCGGCCACATATGGCATATTGAAAAATTCCTTGCTCACGGACAGGGTCGCATCGGTGAGTCCGTTCAGCCCGCCGTAATGAGTAATCACGTAAACCGCGGCGACCACTGAACCGATAGTCATTGCAATTCCCTGGAAAGCAGTGGAAAAGGTGGTGGCCACCATTCCGCCGTAGTAAATATAAAGAAAAACCACGACGGTGGCCAAGATAACAGAAGCAACAAAATTGAGTTTTAAAATGGCCAAAAGGAACAGGGCCGTGCCGACGATGGAAAGCACAACGTAAGCCAGGCCGCCGATTAAGGTGGGAATACCCGCCACCAAGCGCAGCCATTTACTGTCGTAGCGATCGGCATAATAGTCGGTAAAAGATGTCGGGGCATATTTGCGCAAAGGCGCTGCCGTGAGTAGTGTGGCAATCGGCATTCCGCCGATAATTCCTACCAGAGCCCACCAGAAAGGATACCCCAAGATAAAAATGAAAGCCGGCAGACCGAGAAAGCTCGCCGGGCTGAAATATGTGGCCGCAAGAGCGCTGCCGTTAACAAAGGGGCCGATTTTCCGGCCCGCAACATAGTAATCGGAGGCATCCATGGATGCTTTACGGGAGTACCAGCCGATTAAGAAAATAATTGCAAAATAGATAACCGCACCTAATAAAACAATTGGATTTACATCCATAATCGCCCTCCTTAAGTTTTCTCATTTTCAAGTTTAGCTTCCCGGTTTTCTTCTGATTTAAAAAATATAAAAGAAACCAGGATATTCACCAGCCACAATGCTCCCATCCAGTTATAGATATAGCATGCCGGTACACCGAAAAATTGTTTCAGAGGGAATCCGGGAATGGTCATCTCCAGGAACATAAAGAAAAAAGTCCATCCATACAAAATTGCCATGCCAATCCAGAAAATTTTAGGCATTCCTTTAAACATAAAGCACCCCTTTCTTATCCTGTACATAAACAGCATTGTACAATACAGGAAAACATGAGTTTTACTTGAATTACTATTTTACTTGTCTGGGATTATGAAGGCGGATATAGAGGGCATCAGTTTGCACAAATTAAGGATACGCCCTGGTTGTGAGGGTGTTGCCTATACTCACAGCCGCCGGAAACCGCCTGTGATTAATGTAATAAGCTGTTATGTCGGGGATCGCCTGTGTTTTTGCAAGGGCGATTTTACAAAGTGTCCGGTTCAATCGGGTAAAATAATGAAAAACAGCCTAATTACGATCATTCCTTCACGGACGGTGTTACACCAAAAATGAATTAAAAGCTAACTTCGGCGTACAAAACGGGCAGTCTGGTCCGAATATAGAATTGTTAGGTAACAATGTCAAATACAAATCGTTGAAATATCCTTAATGGGTTAGATTCAATTTAAAAAAAATCAAACAAACACTTGACATGCCTGTTGGCCGGCAGGTAATGTGACTGAGCGTTCGCTCGGAAAAATGATCGCCCGTTTATCCATAAATTCAAAAGTCGACAATTATGAATATAACACGAAATATCAATTGTTTAAAAGATGTACCGACTCAGGTTAAGAACAAAGATCTGGTCGCCCTCCGGCGGCGTCAAATTGTTGATGCGGCGGTGGAACTGTTTATTGCAAACGGATTCCACAAAACAACCACACGGCAGTTGGCCCGTGCGGCAGGCTTGTCCATAGGATCGTTGTATGAATACGTTGAATCAAAAGAGGATATTCTCTATTTGGTCTGTGATGCCATACACGCGGAAGTTGAGCAAGGTGTCGCACAAGCGCTCGAACGGGCGCAAACCGTTGCCAATCCACTGGGTGAAGTCATCCGTGAATATTTTAAGGTATGTCATGAGATGAATGACCATATCTTATTAATTTATCAGGAAACCCAGTCCCTGCCTTCCAAGTGGCGCAAAGTCGTACTTGAAAATGAAATTCGTATTACAGGATTGTTTACCAGCGTGTTGATGCAGCTCATGGAAGATGGACAACTTATCCAAATGGACGGGAACTGCCTGGATTTGATCGCTCATAACATTACAGTTCTGGGACATATGTGGACTTTTCGCCGGTGGTTTCTGGCCAGGCATTATACCTTGGATCAATATGTGGATATGCAGACTGCGTTTATTTTAGGTCAGCAAAACGTTGCAGTGAAAAGACCGCCCGCTTCGAAACGTAAAATAACAAAAAAGGAGTTTTAACAGGGCCAATAGGCATTAATTAATCTAAACAAGGGGGAATTAAATGGACTTTGAACTCAACAAAACCCAGGAACAAATTCAAAAAGCCGTAAGAGATTTCTGCAAGGGAGAGTTTGATAAAGATCTGGCTCTGGAATTGGAGGAAAAACACGAGTTCCCAAAAAAGATCTGGCAAAAAGCCGGTGAGATCGGCCTGATCGGTGTTCATTACCCTGAAAAGTATTCCGGCCAGGATATGGGCTGCCTGGAGTGTATTTTGGTTGTGGAGGAACTGTGCCGGGCTGACTCAACTATCGGAAGCTCCATTGCCCTGGCAAGCTTTGCTGCCGAGTTGATTTTGCATAACGGCACTGATGAGCAGAAAGAAAAATACCTGCCGCAGGTGGCTGAGGCCCGCATGCTTTCGGCCGGCGCTTTCACCGAGCCCGATCATGGTTCGGATATCACTTTCATGAACACTACGGCCATGAAGGAAGGCGATGAATGGATTATCAACGGCGGAAAAACGTTCATTACCAATGCCGGACTTGCCGGTTTTTATTCTGTTTTATGTCAGAGCGACCCTAATGCCAAGCCCGGTTACAGAGGCCAGAGCCTGATTTTAGTGGAAGCGGACAGGCCCGGCGTTTCCACTCAAGATGTAGGCAGCAAAATGGGGATTCGCATGATGGCCACGGCGGAAGTCATTTTCAAGGATGTGCGCGTTCCGGTTTCTAATCTGATTGGAGAAGAAAACAAAGGTTTTTATCATGTGCTTCATTTTTTTGATGAAAGCCGCATCCAGATTGCCGCCCAGGCTCTGGGAACCGCCCAGGGAGCCTATGACCGCGCCCTGGCGTATGTGAAACAGCGCGAGCAATTCGGCAAGAAGATCGCGCAATTTCAGGTTACCCAGCATAAACTTGCCGATATGGCCACCAAAATAGAACTTGCCCGCCTGTTGACATACAAGGCCGCCTGGAATTACGACCAGGGCCGGATCGATCCTAAACTGACTTCCATGGCCAAGATGTATGCGGCCCGTACAGCCGTAGAAGTATGCGATGAAGCCATCCAGTTACTGGGAGGTTATGGCTACATGACTGAATACGAAGTCGAACGTTTCTACCGGGACGCCAAGATTACCGAGATTTACGAAGGAACCAAGGAGATTCAGAAAAATACAATTGCCGGCGCTATTTTAGGGAAAATCAAGTAGACGGCATAGCACTATTCAGGAAAATCCGGAAAGAGAGAGAGGCCGATCGGAGCCCTTCTCTTTCCGATTCGTTTTTTTCTGAAACCAAAGGAGATACCATGAGTTCGGAAACTCAAATCTATCAGCCGGTCAATGATGTCCGTATTGTAACGGCAACATCTCTTTTTGACGGGCATGACGCCTCAATCAATATTTTCCGGCGAATTTTGCAAAGCACGGGTGTTGAAGTCATTCATCTGGGACACAACCGCTCCGTTCAGGAGATCGTGTCCGCCGCCATAGAAGAAGATGTGCAAGGTATCGCTGTGTCATCCTACCAGGGCGGCCATATGGAATTCTTCAAATATATGGCGGATCTGCTCAAAGAGGCCGACGCTTGCCATATCAAAGTGTTCGGCGGCGGCGGCGGTGTGATCATTTTACCGGAAATCAAAGAGCTTGAAGACTATGGCATTACCAAAATTTATACGCCCGAAGACGGCGCTCAAATGGGATTGCAGGGAATTATCAACCATATGGTCCAGCAGATGGACTATCCTCGTGTATCTGTTGACCCCATCGACCTGTCGAACCTGACACCGGAGAACAAATTGCAGGTGGCCAATCTGATTACGACTGTGGAGCAGGCCAAGGCCAGGGGAAACGGCCATCTGGGCAATTTGCGGACTGAATTGCAAAAGAAAATCGCAGACCGTAACGTGCCGGTTATCGGCATCACAGGAACGGGCGGTTCAGGCAAATCATCACTGACCGATGAATTGATTTTGCGCCTTTTACACGATTTTAAACACTACAGGGTCGCTATCATCAGTGCGGACCCTTCCCGCCGTAAAACCGGCGGGGCTCTTCTCGGAGACCGGATTCGAATGAACGCCATCGCAAATCCGCGCATTTACATGCGTTCTCTTGCTACCCGGCGATCCCATACCGAAATACCGGATTCCTTGATCGAAACCATCGATGTGGTCAAAGCCGCCGGTTTTGACCTGGTCATTGCCGAAACCGCCGGAATAGGGCAGGGCGATTCACACATTATCGATATTTCCGATATCTCCGTTTATGTTATGACCAGCGAGTTCGGGGCCGCTTCCCAGCTTGAAAAGATCGACATGCTGGATTTTGCCGATATTATCGTCGTGAACAAGTTTGAAAAGCGCGGCGGTGAAGATGCTCTGCGCGATGTGCGCAAGCAGGTTCAGCGTAATCGGCAGGCCTTTGAAAAATCACCTGATCAAATGCCGGTTTTTGGCACTATTGCAAGCAAATTCAATGATGATGGTGTTACGGCCCTCTATCATTGCCTGCTGGAAACCATCAGAGAAAAAACGGGTATTTTACTCGAGTCCGGGCTTCCAAGGCCGGATGCGAAACAATCCAGTTCAAAAACTATCATCATTCCACCGGAACGCACGCGCTATCTGTCGGAAATTTCGGAAGCCATCCGGCTTTATCATCAACACACCGAAAAACAAGCCAACGCTGTGCGCAAAGCCTGGCACCTGGAAGAAACCGCCAAAACCTTAGGAAGCTGTTCGGAGCAGGCGGATGCCGCCTCGCTGGTCAACGTGCTGGCCAAAGAAGTGGAAAAAGCCAGTCAGCAAATGGATGCCGAAACCGTTGAGCTTCTTGAAAAATGGTATGAAACCGCCAAGGCTTATCAGCAGGATGAATTGGTTTACCAGGTCCGTGGTAAACAAATACGGGTTCCGCTTTTCAGCGAGTCGTTGTCGCGTAAAAAAATACCCAAAATCGCTTTGCCTAAATTCCAAGATCCTGGTGAGCTTTACCGCTGGTTGCGGCGGGAAAATCTTCCGGGTTTTTTTCCCTATACGGCAGGCGTATTTCCCCTCAAACGGGTGGACGAAGATCCCACGCGCATGTTTGCAGGCGAGGGCGATCCGGCCCGCACGAACCGGCGGTTTAAGCTATTATCGGCCAACAGTGACGCCAAACGGTTGTCCACCGCTTTTGATTCGGTCACCCTATACGGCTATGACCCTGATCGAAGACCGGATATTTATGGCAAAGTAGGCAATTCCGGGGTCAGCGTTTGCTCATTGGATGATGTAAAGGTTCTGTATGGCGGTTTTGATTTATGTTCTCCAACGACATCGGTATCCATGACCATCAATGGGCCTGCGCCCATCATGCTGGCCATGTACCTGAATACCGCTATTGCCCAGCAAGTTGATAAATTTAAAGAGGAAAATGGCCGTGAGCCCGGCAGTGACGAATACCAAAACATAAAAGTCAACGCATTATGTTCGGTCCGGGGAACGGTTCAGGCCGATATATTAAAAGAAGACCAGGGGCAGAATACCTGCATTTTTTCCATAGACTTCGCTTTAAAAATGATGGGGGATATTCAGGATTATTTTATCAAAAATAATGTGCGCAACTTCTACTCGGTCTCGATTTCCGGTTATCATATTGCCGAAGCGGGCGCCAATCCAATCTCCCAGTTGGCGTTTACTTTGGCCAACGGGTTCACCTACCTGGAATATTACTTGTCCAGGGGGATGCCTCTGGATTCCTTTGGGCCCAACCTGTCTTTTTTCTTTTCCAACGGCATGGACCCTGAATATACGGTAATCGGGCGTGTCGCCCGCCGGATCTGGTCCATTGCCTTGCGGGAGAAATACGGGGCTTCAACCCGCTCCCAAATGCTCAAGTATCACATCCAGACCTCCGGGCGCAGTCTGCACAGCCAGGATATTCAGTTTAACGACATCCGTACGACCTTGCAGGCCCTTTGCGCTATTTATGATAACTGCCAGAGCCTTCACACCAATGCCTTTGATGAAGCCATTACCACGCCAACGGAAGAATCTGTCCGGCGGGCGCTGGCCATCCAGCTCATTATTAACAGGGAGTGGGGCGTGGCAAAAAATGAAAACCCGTTGCAAGGAAGCTTCATTGTTGATGAACTTACCGATCTGGTCGAAGAGGCTGTGCTTTACGAGTTCGATCGTATTACCGAACGCGGCGGTGTGCTTGGAGCCATGGAAACGGGCTTTCAACGCAGCCAGATTCAGGAAGAAAGCATTTATTATGAAGGTTTAAAACATACGGGTGAGTTTCCCATCGTAGGAGTAAATACTTTCCGTGATCCTCACACGGGAGGGGAAAATTTTTCCGAAAGTATTGGTTGTCTTGATCTTGCGCGGTCAACAACTGAAGAAAAAGAGTCCCAGTTATCGCGTCTTGCCGTCTTTCACCAGCGTAATGCGCAAAAAACTTCTGAATCTCTTAAAAGATTGCAGCAGGTTGTATTGTCAAACGGCAATATTTTTGGCGAGCTGATGGAAACTGTTCTTTATTGCAGCTTAGGCCAGATTACTGAGGCTCTTTATGAGGTAGGCGGTAAGTATCGGCGTAATATGTAACCAGAGGGCTTCAAATCCTGTGTTGACATGGGTTCGAAGTAGCTTTAAATGGCACTTTTGCTCTGAAGCCCTTAATGCGTGTATGAAATATATTTTTAAAATATGGCAGAAAAAAAATGCCGATAAATTAAAAGGAGCAATAAAAAAATGCGAGAAGCAGTCATCGTCAGCGCCGTTCGAACTGCCCTAGGATCGTTTAACGGCACTTTAGCATCCATAGGGGCCACCGACTTAGGTGGTATTGTGATAAAAGAAGCTGTCAATCGTGCTAAAATCGAGCCGCAGCAAGTCAGTGAAGTCATTATGGGCCAGGTATTGCCCTGTGGTTATGGCCAGAATCCGGCCAAACAAGCGGCGATTAAAGCCGGTATGCCCTGGGAGGTGGAGTGCATTACCATCAACAAGGTATGCGGATCGGCAATAAAATCGGTTATGCTTGCGGCCCAGGCCGTCCAACTCGGAGATGCCGAAGTGGTGGTTGCCGGCGGTATGGAAAATATGAGTTCAGCGCCCTACTATCTGGAAAAGGCCCGCTGGGGATATCGCATGGGAACGGGCAAACTCGAAGATCACATGGTCCATGACGGATTATGGGATATCGTCAACGATTTTCACATGGGTATGTCCAACGAGTTGTGTTCTGAACGCTATGACATCTCACGCGAAGATCAGGACCGCTACGCTGCCGAGTCCTACCAACGCGCTTTAGCAGCTAAATCCGCCGGGCGCTTTAAAGATGAAATTGTGCCGGTAACCATTCCCCAACGCAAGGGCGATCCCGTGATCTTCGATGAGGATGAGTGCGTACGCGAAGCCGCCTATGAAGCTTTGGCTAAAATGAAACCGGCCTTTAAAAAGGACGGTGTTGGCACGGCCGGTAACGCTTCGATTATCAGTGACGGCGCAGCCGCGGTTGTAGTGATGTCCCGGGAAAAAGCAGAGGCATTGGGATGTTCCATTATGGCGACCATAGGAGCGCAGGCGTCATACGGCATTGATATGAAATATGTTTTGGTAGCGCCCATTTGGGCGGTTCCCAAGTGTTTGGAAAAAGAGGGCATCACCCAGGATCAGGTGGATTTGTTTGAAATCAATGAAGCATTTTCCGGTTCTACCTGCGGAGTAATGAAAGAACTTAAACTGGACCCTGAAAAAACAAACGTTAACGGCGGCAGCGTGGCGATGGGACACCCCATCGGAGCAAGCGGTTGCCGTGTGTTAGTTACTCTTTTGCATGAAATGATCCGTACAGATAAAAAGACCGGCCTGGCGTCCTTGTGTCTGGGCGGCGGTGAAGCGGTTGCTCTGATTGTTAAGCGTTAGGCGATTGGCGCAAAAAATATAGCATCTTAACAGATACTTTAGATTTTTTTCGTCTTCAAGGCATGCCAAAGTTTGCATACTTTATGTATTCGGACCTTTGGCATAACACAGGAGACGGGAAAAAAGACATGCAAGATGGTATATTATTTAACACAAATCGCCTTAATTAAAAGGAGATGATTAAAATGGAAATAAAAACCTTTGGTGTAATCGGCGCAGGCCAGATGGGAAACGGCATTGCCCAGGTAGCAGCCGCCAGTGGATTAGATGTCATTATCAACGATATCAGTGAAGAGTTTGTTCAACGCGGTTACAAGGCAATTGATAAATTTTTATCCAAAAGTGTTGAAAAAGGTAAACTTGCCGCGCAAGAAAAAGAGGCCATCCTGGGGCGTATCAAAATAAGCACCGATATTAAAGATATGGCCGCTGCCGATTTTGTCGTCGAAGCCGCAACAGAGACAGAAGATCTTAAGTTCAAGATATTCAGGGATTTGGATCAAATCTGCAAACCCCATGCTATTTTGTCCACCAATACATCTTCAATTCCCATCGGCCGAATTGCCGCCCAAACCAAGCGGCCTGAAAAGGTCATCGGTATGCATTTCATGAATCCGGTGCCTATTATGAAGCTGGTGGAAGTAATCCGGGGCATTGCCACATCGGATGAGACCTTTCGGCTTACCTGGATTTTGTCTGAAAAATTCGGTAAAACACCGGCAGAAGCCAACGATTTTCCAGGCTTTATCGCCAACCGCATACTCATGCCCATGATCAATGAAGCTGTTTTTGCGCTTTATCACAACGTGGGCAGCCGCGAGGCCATCGACACGGTTATGAAACTGGGCATGAACCATCCCATGGGGCCGTTGGCGCTGGCCGATTTAATTGGTTTGGACACCTGTCTGGCCATTATGGAAACCTTGTATGACGGTTTCAAAGACTCCAAATACCGGCCTTGTCCGCTGCTGCGCAAATACGTTGAAGCTGGCTGGCTGGGACGTAAATCCGGTAGAGGGTTTTACGAATATTAATAGTACTTTTGGCATTTCAGGTTAAGCAAAGCGCGAAAAAAAATTAGGGCTTTACAATCACGCGCGGATGGGGGGTGCTGAAGATATTTTTTGATTTCACCCCGGCAACGCAGTGATTGAAAAGCCCTTCGAGTAAAAAAAGGAGCCATTATGCCGCCAAAAAAAGCAAGTGAATCGAAACCGATTGGAAAAAAAGTAAAGAGCATTCGAACCCAAAAAAAGATGACCCTTGATCAGATTGCCAATGATACCGGCTGTAGTATCGATTACCTAAAAAAGATCGAAAGCTGCAAAGAAATGCCGCCTGTGGGAACATTGCTGCGCATTGCACGAGCATTGCATATCGATTCGGGAGACCTTTTAAAAGAATCTCAGGAGACTTTACAGCAAAGAGCTCAATCATATACAAAACGGACCAAAAATTACGCCTACACTACTTTGACGCCAGGCGCCGAAAATAAGCATCTTAAGGCTTTTCGTGTAAATATCAAGGCCGGTCAGGAGCATGAAGGCGTTGGTTATCAGCACGAAGGTGAAGAATTTATCTATGTCCTGACAGGACAGGTGGAGGTTGCCATTGGGGAACATATCAACGCTTTACAAACAAACGGTTGCCTTCATTTTAATTCGGCAATCGTGCATAATATCAGGAATGTCGGCGATTCGGACGCCGAGCTGGTTGTTGTCATCTATAACCCCTGAAACACATTAATCCTTAAAACACAGTGAGCTGTTTTTGTTAACAGCTTGAAGATAAAACGAATTTAGAAGGAGTCGCTGATGACCATTCAGTTAACCGATGAGCAACGCATGATCCATAGTATGGTCAGCGAATTCGCCCGTGAAGTGGTTGCTCCCGAAGCACACAAAAGGGACCAGGAAAAAATTTTCCCTGCGCAAATTTTGCAAGAAATGGGAGAGCTGGGACTCATGGGCATGATGATACCACCTGAATACGGCGGCAGCGGGACCGATACGATGAGTTATGTTCTGGCTTTGTCTGAAATTGCCGGAGCCTGTGCTTCCACGGCAGTAGTAATGTCCGTTCAAAACTCCATTGTCTGCGAAAGCATATATTATTTCGGTAACGAAGATCAGAAAAAAAAATATTTAGTGCCGCTTGCCAGCGGTAAGCACATCGGCGCTTTTGCCCTAACAGAGCCTGACGCCGGTTCCGATCCGGTTCGCCAGAAAACCAAGGCCGTGCGAGACGGAGATGACTATATCCTCAATGGAACAAAACGATTTATCACCTCCGGCAAGAACGCGCAAACCGTTATCGTGACGGCTAAAACCGATGATTCCCTTGGCCACAAGGGCATAACGGCTTTTGTGGTAAGCAAGGACAATCCTGGTATGAAGCCAGGGAATTTAGAGGACAAAATGGGCCTGCGCGCCTCGGACACAACGGACTTGATTTTCGAAGATTGCCGCGTACCTGCATCTGACAGACTTGGTGAAGAAGGCAAGGGCTTTGCCATAGCCATGAAAGGATTGGACGGCGGCCGCATCGGTATCGGCGCCCAAAGTATCGGCGTGGCCCAGGCCGCTATGCAGGCAACGATTCAATACACCAAAGAGCGTCAGCAATTCGGCAAGAGCATCTCCAAGTTCCAGGGGCTTCGCTGGATAATTGCCGATATGGCAACCGAAATTGAAGCCTCCCGTCAATTGGTCTTTTCGGCTGCTGAAATGAAAGATCGCAAGGAAAATTACACCATGCAAGCCTCCATGGCCAAACTTTTTGCATCCGAAATGGTTAATCGGGTAACGGCCAAGGCGGTTCAGATGCACGGCGGTTATGGATTCACCAAGGAGTATGCCGTAGAACGATACTACCGTGACGCCCGAGTTTTTACGATTTACGAAGGCACCTCGGAAATTCAGCGAATCGTCATCTCCAATGGGATTTTGCAGGACAAGCGCAAACTCTGAAGATAGAAATTTTACTACCGTAGAGCCTGTTTGGGAATTATTAAATCGGCTGCAAAAGCGCGAGAACGGTCCAAGTTGAACTGAATGACGCAAATTTCCGGCAAATAGACCGGCTATTCATCTCAAATTTGGCGCATTTTGGCCTCGTGCTCGCATTTTTTCGCTAAATTTTCTATTTCCCAAATAAGCTCTTAAATATCTATTCCAGATCGGTTTTTTTGTTCAATAGTGTTTTATCCAGCTTATTTTTTTCCTTATCTACATCACCCTGACCGCAATCCCTGACAGCAATCCCTGACAGCAATCCCTGGCTGGCATTTTGGCAGAGTTTGTGAATTTTGCGGCCCGCAATAACCAAAATCGAACTTTTTTATTTCTAATTTGTTTCAAATCAAATGCAATAATTATCCATCTGTTTCAAATTAAACCAATTATTATTCCAAGGGCAAATGGTACAAATGTTGCTTATTTTAAATTGGCCGGTGTGCTATTTTTCAGTGCTGCTGCGCTCGCCATAATACAAAAAAATAGCAGCAGATTTGTTATAGTCTGAATACGGTTCGCGGTTTTTTTTGGAAAAGTACCTACGTGTTCCTCTTTAGGCGATTGGCGGAAAAGAATATACCAGATTGAGCAAGATTTTTTTTCGTATTCAAGGCGCGCCAAAGATTGATGATCAGTTTGCATACTCAACGTATTCGGGCTTTGGCATAACGCAGAAGACGGGAAAAAAGACATACAAGATGGTATATTCTTTAACAGAAACCGTCTTAATGTTTACTGCCCAACTTATTGAGATATTACGCTTTATTGATATTGACAAACATAACAACTTTGTATTTTCCGTAACCATATAAAAATTAGGTAAATGGAACAATTCATGCTGTCAAGTGCAGATCTTGTGTTTTTGAAGGAAGTTGGCGCCTTCGGCGCAGAAATTTAAAAAGTCCCTGCCTTTTTTTAATGATCGTACCGGCTAAAAGGAGAGATTACCAATGAGAAAAAAGAAATGCATAAATTTAAAAACCTTACATATTGTTTTCTTTTCTTCTATTTTAATTTGTTTCACAATAACAAACGCATGGGCTGAATTTAGATTTGTTTCTTATGGGGATTCCAGGGCAAAAGAAGACAATCACAGTGCTATTTGCAGCCTCATCAATGCAGAAGATCCAGATTTAATTATTCATAGTGGGGATTTATGGGATGGTTACAGTTCATCGGTCTGGAAAAGTCATTTCACTTCAAACAATAACCTTAATACACTTTTAGATAACAATATGATTCTGGTTGCCAGGGGGAATCACGAAAGTATAAGTGAGGTGCTGAACTTTTCGCCGGATATTGTTAGAAATAACAGTGTTTCTTATTCCTTTTTGGCGGAAAATGTTTTCTTTGTTTGCTTAGGCATGAAACCATCGGCATCTTATCTGGAAAGCCAACTACAAACAGAGGAAGCCCAGAATGCCGATTTTCGCATTATCTATCATCATTTTCCCATTTATAGTTCAAGCAAACATGGTGCTAACGGAAATCCTTCTGTAGAAAAGATTTGCGATAAATACAATGTAACAATGTCCTTTGCCGGACATGATCATAATTATGAGCGTTCGAAAGTTATATACGGTCAATCGGAAGTATATTACGGAAATGATGTACCAGCATCTGTAAAAGGAACAACGTATGTGGTTACAGGCGGTGGTGGAGTCTCGCTTTATACTGCCGGTTCAAATTGGTGGACTGATTATTCCGAATCAATATACCACTATTGCGTTATTGACGCTGACTCTGAAAAACTTGAAATGAAAGCAATAGATATCAATGGTTCTGTCATAGAAACTTTTACCAGAAGAAAGCTTGAATCAGATTCTGAGACTGATCCTATTAATCCTGATAGTAGCGGAGATTGAGGCAAAGCCAAATGCCGATAAAAAAATTTCGGCACCCCGGGGTAGTTACCTCGGCCCAATCATGATTTTATAGTTTCAAGAGTAAAGCAAAATTTACTGCATACAACAATTGGCGCGCTTAAAAAACATCGCCCCTGATCAGCTTTTGAATCAGGGGCGATAACTTTTCAAAACCGAACTTGGAAAAATCAGACAAACAAATGAAGGCTTAGTTTCAATCTCGTCATATAAAGTTACCTGCCATCGCGCCTTTTGCCCATGGTCCTGTAAGGATTGATGAGCATGATGCACATACGCCGGTTTTGACAGCAAATACCTGTTTAAAATAATTCTTGTTAATAAATATCTTTACCTGATATAATTTTATATTATATCCGTTTCAGATCCTCTATTTTTTGAACAAAAAATAAGCGGCGCATTCTCCATCCTCTAAGCGTAGCGTAGGGTGGCCCCTGTGTCAGGATGGATGCCGCTATTCTGGTTTTCGATATATCGCTTAATTACCGATAATGAAGCGCCACCAGCCGATACAAT